>DATENK010000744.1:0-3442 GCA_035275085.1 Verrucomicrobiia bacterium
GAATCCGTTGTATAATGTGGCGCTGCTGCTACAGAATTTCCCGATCGGCGTCCTGAGCGGGGACGGTTTGCAATCGTCTTTCGTCCCGGTGCATACGGATACAGCGCTGTTGGATTTGCGCCTGATCGCGCAGGAAAGCCAGAAGAAGCTTTCCGTTACTTTCGAGTACGATGCTGACCTATTCGAGGCCGGCACTATTCAGCACCTGATGCGTTCGTATCAGGCGGTGCTCGAACAATTGATCAAAGCGCCCCAAACCCCAATCGGCGAGTTCGCGATCGCTGAGCCCTTGCGCGAACAAGCGAACGCGGCCCGGCGACGTCGCGCTAAAGAGACGATTACGATTACCTCAACCTTCACCGCTGAACCGCTGGAGCCAACACTGAAATTCTGGCTAAAGGAACTCGATTTACCCGCGGTCGCGACATTCGCTGCATATCAGCAGGTCTTTCAGCAACTCCTCGATCCTGCAAGTGTGCTGGCGCAAAACCAGCGCGGCGCAAATGTAATTTTGCTGCGGTTGCAGGACTTGCCGAAAGCCGATCTTGCCCAGGTGCTCGAAGAATTAGTCGCCGCCGTCAAAACTGCGGCGGCACGCAATCCGGTTCCGCTGCTTTTGTTCATCTGTCCCCCGCCGAGGGCGGCCCGCAACGGCTATGCTGCCGATGAAAAACGCCTTGCCTTGCAATTGAGCAGTGTGCCGAACGTTTATATCGCGGCCTCCGACGATCTGCTGGAGCTTTATCCGGTTGCCGATTACGACGACGCAGAGGCGGACCAACTTGGGCACATGCCTTATACGCTGCCAATGTATGCGGCCATTGGAACTTTAATTGCGCGCAAATTCCATTTGTTGAAGCGCGCCCCAAAGAAAGTCATCGTCCTGGACTGCGACAACACGCTTTGGAGTGGGGTGTGCGGTGAAGATGGTCCGGCGGCGATGCGGTGCGATGCAGCGCGTCAGGCTTTGCAACGGTTCGTCCGCGCGCAACACCAGGCGGGCATGCTCCTGTGCATGTGCAGCAAAAACAATGAGGAGGACGTGAATGAAGTTTTCGCCCAATGCACCGAGATGGTCCTCGCCAGGAAAGATTTCGCCGCATGGCGCATCAACTGGTCTCCGAAATCGGAAAACCTGAGGTCGCTCGCCCGGGAACTGCGCCTTGGTTTGGACAGCTTTATATTTATTGACGATAACCCGATGGAAATCGCCGAGGTCGAAGCCAACTGCCCCGAGGTACTGGCGCTGCAGTTGCCGGAGGATTGCAGTTCCATCCCGCTCTGGCTCAAGCACCTCTGGGTGTTCGACCACGCAAAGCTGACCGCGGAGGACCGAAATCGTGCCGCGCAATACGAACAAAATCGGCTGCGCGAGCAATTGATGGCGGAATCGATGAGCATGGTCGATTTCATGGACCGGTTGAATCTTCAGATTCGGATTGAAGTGGCGCAGCCGGGCCAGGTGCCGCGGCTGTCGCAGTTAACATTGCGCACGAATCAATTCAACACGACCACCAAACGGCGTTCCGAGGGCGAACTCACGCATATTTGTTCTGACACAAAATACAAACTATTTAGTGTCTCAGTATCCGACCGCTTCGGCGACTACGGTCTGGTTGGGCTTATGCTTTGTGATCTTGGGCGCGACGCGCTGATCGTGGATTCCTTCATGTTGAGTTGCCGGGTCCTCGGCAAAGGAGTGGAGCATCGGATGCTCGCCGAATTGGGCCGTGTCGCTCGAACCGCCAACCTCCGGCACGTCCAGGTGCCGTTTGTGGCCACGGCCAAGAACAAGCCGGTGCTGGATTTTCTAAATAGTGTCGGCGCCTTCTTCAGGCAGGGCTCCAATGGCTCGCTGAAGTTCCAATTTCCCGCCGAGGTTGCCGCGCGCATCACCTTCGATCCTCAAACCGCCACACCCGTGGCAGCGCCTGCTACGAACGTGCTCGCTGCAAACACCACCTCCGAGGAACTGCCCGGCACGCGCTTTCGGCGATTCAACTGGATTGCACAATGTGCCAACAGCGCCGCCGAAATCTTGAAGCTGGCCGAAGGCAAAACGGCGGTGGCGATTGATGGCCGCGCTGCGTCGCATCAGCCGCCCTCCAGTGAACTGGAGAAACAACTCTGCGCCGTCTGGCAGGAGCTTTTGCGCCGTGATTCGGTCGGCGTGCGCGATGATTTCTTCGTGCTTGGCGGTACGTCCCTGCTTGCGGTCCGCTTGTGCGCCCAAATCGAGCGCACACTCGGCCATAAAGTTTCGCTGGCCACTTTGTTCAAAGCCCCAACCGTCGAGCAACTCGCCCGCGCGATCGAGCGCCGGCTATCCCGGCCCAGCCGTTCGGCATTGGTTGCGATCCAGCCGAAAGGTGACCGTCCGCCGCTGGTGCTCGTGCACGGCGCGGGCGGCGGCATCTTATGGGGGTATTCAAACCTGGCCGCGCATCTCGGGACGGACCAGCCGGTTTACGGCCTCGAGCCGTACGCGTTCAAATCGGATCGAACCGTGACGGTGGAAGAAATGGCCGTGCGTTACGCGAAGGACCTTTGCGCGTTCCAGAGCAAGGGGCCGTATTTGCTGGGAGGATATTGTTTCGGCGGTTACGTCGCATATGAAATGGCGCGTTACCTCGAAGGTCGGGGGGAACAAGTGGGCTTGCTGCTGTTGATTGATAGCGCCGCGCCAAACTCCGATTATGAACGGGTGCCCTGGTGGCGGCCTTCGTTCTACCCCCGATTCGCGGTCAACTCCGCGTTCTGGCTCTCCGATTTTTTCGCGCTGGATCCACGCGAACGGCGCGATTTCGTTCAGCGCAAATTCGGCGCGGTGAAACGAAAAGCGCGCGGTTTGTTTTCAAACGGCTCGCAACCGGACCTCGGGTTTACACTCGAAGAATTCATTGATACCAAACAATTCCCGCAGCATGAACTTGATTTGTGGCGGCTGCATCTGACCGCAGGCGCAACTTATGTCCCGAAGCCGTACGGCGGCCGAGTGTTGCTTTTGCGGACGCGTGGCCAGCCGTTCCTTTGCTCGTTCGATCCCCAGTACGGCTGGGGCAAGTTGGCGCTCGGCGGCGTGGAAGTGCGCATTGTGCCGGGGGCGCACGAACGCATTTTCATGGAACCGGACGTGCAAATCCTGGCGCGTGAAGTGAAAGCAGCGTTGGCAACTCCTCAATCATGAAGGCCCAATAATGAAACTTATAAAATTTGTATTCGAAAAGTGCCGCCATATGATGCTCATTACGGCGGTGGCGGCCGCCTTGAGCGGCGCATGCAATGCCGGTCTGCTCGCGATGGTCAATCGCGTGCTGGAGGACCGGGATTCGCCGGGGCGTATTTTCATCATGGTTTTTATTGGGCTCGTGATCGGCAAGATCGTTACGGGTTTCCTCTCCCAATTTGCGCTCACCCGCTTTTCCCAGGAAATCATTTCGCA
>DATENK010000745.1:0-5829 GCA_035275085.1 Verrucomicrobiia bacterium
TTCCTGCGGAACGCCCCCAAGGCAAGTCCGCCGATCGCAGAAGGCATACATCCGCGGGTTATTCCATTGCGGTTCGCCGGCGATCTGGATTTTATGGACGGGATCGTCGTCCGTGCTCAGGAACAATGCGCTGGTGTCATCCGATGCGCACGCAAAGCGATAGTTGGCCGCGGTGGTGATGTTAAGAATGCCCGCAAGGCGCGTCGCGAAATACTCGTTAAAGACACCATCAGGAACCAAGTCCTCGAAGAGTGACACGGCTTCCGCATCCGGCCGGTCCTGGCACGCGACAGGCAGGCCCAGGCGGTAAGCCGTGCTCCCGAGATACACGTGAACGTTCTCTCCTGAGGCCATATTATGGCTCAAGTGAATACGCCGTTGCTCGTATCCCGCTCCATGAATGAACGCGGCTGTTCCTGAAGCAAGCGGTTCGCCGAGGGTGGACTTCGCGCCCACAACGCTCACGCTGTAAACCGTCCCCTCTGTCAGCGGCGACGTACTGAGCCGTGCCGTGCTCGGGTTCGGCCCGGCGATAACGTCATTGACGACCACCCCATTGTTCAGGGTGAATGTTGCATCCGAGAGGACAACCGGCTTCGAGAATTCCACCCACACGCCGTTTGGATTCCCTCGGCTGCTCGCGCCTGCGACAACAAACGGTCCATCCCCACCCAGACACACCTGATAGTCCCGGAACTGCGCTGTCGCGGTAGCGCAACTCGCTCCAAGCGAGGATACGGCCAGTCCGAGCCGCACACTCTGCTTCATTGCGCCGCCGTTCCAAAAGCTCGTGTCCTGGCTCGCAACAGTGAACCAGTCGATCCCATTAAGACTGCTGTACCCGCTGATAACAGGGCCGGCCCGCTTAAGTCGTAGCCACGCACTTGGATAAGGAGGAGCAAGCACGGGGTTATCGGGATCGAAATCTTCGTGCCGCCCACCGTTGTGGTCGTCGCCCTGGACACCAGCCGGTTCATGGTATCCAGTCCGATACCCGAGGCGGATATCGTTAGCGCCATTCCCTGTTTCCGCAGAGCAGGTCGGAACATTGGACGGCGTGACTCGCACCACCGCCATCCGGCTATCCTCTGCCAGGCTCTCGCGCACCATGATGCCGCTTTGCTCCACCGCGCCGTGGCGGAAAGATTTTCAACCCGCACCCGAACGTCGAAGTCTCCGGTGGCTTCTTCGTACAAAAACGTGAACTCATCCATGTTGTCCCAAATGTCAATCCCGCCACCCACGATTGTATACGAGCCCGGAGCATTAGACGTGTACGATCCTCTGGAGTTTCGTCCGATGTCGATGAGCTTTCTTGATGGCGCGTTGGAGTTGCAGAACGTCGGCACGAGATCGATGACGGTTACCGTGGCTTCCCTGCTTTCGACTACACCGAGCGAGTTGCTGACGATCACGGAATAATGCGCCACCTGCGCAGGAGAGATTCCTGCAATGGACAAGCTCGCCGAATTGGGCGCACCGGAAATGCTGCTGCCATTCTCGCGCCAGTAGTACTGAAGAGGTTGAGTGCTCTCAGCTTGAACGGACAGGGTAAAAGGATGACCCGTCCCGGCAACAATGTCCTGAGGCTCTCGCGTGATCGTTGGCGGCTGATTTGTGACGGTCACGTGGATTTGGCGGCTTTCAAGCACGCCCAATTGGTTACTCAGCACCACAGAATAGATCCCGGACATTCCCGCTTGCGCGTTTGTGACCACAAGCGTCGCCGAATTTCGCGCGGCCGGGACAGGCGCGCCGTTCAGGAGCCAGTAATAATTTAATGCTTCGCCACCGACTGCTTCGACGTCCAGGGTGAAACCCTGGCCAGCCCGCAGAAGCTGATCTGTAGGTTGTTGAAGAATAGTGGGACTGAGTGACTCAAAACGGGCACGAAAGAACTTGCCTAAAGAATCAGAGCGAATCGCCTGTGTCACGAGAAGCTGGCTCGCTAAAAAGGGAACTGAAGCCAGTTCATTCCATGCGGTAAGATCCAAGGAACTTTCAATTCTAAGCCGACGGCGCGGCGATCCCGACACGTTCAGTATTACCTGCTGCTTTGCTGCGTCCGCGCTCACCGATAGTTTCGGTGGCAGGAATGGGCCTACTTCAACCAGCACAGCCGCAGTGCCTTTATTCCCAAGGGCGTCGATCGCTTGGACGGTTATCAGATGTGTTCCTGACGAAAGGCTCCTCGGGCTGGTGAGAGAAGATCCGCTGCCCAAATACCCATCACGATCGGAGTACCACACGATGTTGGTACCCTCAAGTATTCCGTCTTCCCGATCGAACGCGAATACTTCCAAAATCTGGGGGTGATCCGCGAAGAGCCGCTGATCCTCCGGGAAACTGCGCAACGCGATGGTCGGTTCTACGTCCGGGAGAGTCCACGTTCCATCACTTTCGTCTAACGAACAATTGAACCCATCGCTTGCCAAAACACGAAACAACGCGTTAGAACTTCCCGGCAGCGTGCTTCTGGTTACAGTCAGATGGGTGTCTTTCAGGCCGGTGCCTATCGTTGACCAGTTACCTCCACCATCAGCACTGAATTGAACATTATAGGTCAACGCGTCGCCGTCAGCATCGGCCGCTTCCCAAAGAAAAGTTAGCGTGTCACCCGCAACGATCTCCCCTCCGTTTGGTGAAATGACGTGAGTGACTGGAGGATTAGGCGATGCAGAAAGCGTGCTCACCAAAGCACCCATATGCCGCAGCTCCAATGTGCGAATCGCGGCCTGATATGGGATTGCAAAACTCAGAAGTGAGTCGAACGGTTCTGGATCTCGTCTTCCCTCGGAAGTTGGTTTCAGATCGAATGACACTTCATCCAGCAGTGATCCATCTCCAGCACGCGCCTGGAGAGCAAATTCGCCAGGCACAGGACTGTCGAACGATCCGTCAGGAGTGCACATTATTGGCAACCAAAGAACCGCTTTGGAAGTGATATCGACCGCGGCCCGAACGAGCAGCCGAGGAGGCACGGACATGGTGTGTGCGATAAGGCGTTGCGGCGCTGCCGCCGGTTCGCCGAGGCCCGGCGTTTGCAGGTAAGTCAACATATTGGTGTAAGTGAATACGGAAGGCCATGTTGAATCCTCACAGTAACTCATTACATCGAAGTTGGACTGAGGAGGGAAGGTAGGCGATCGCCGTAATCTGGTGCCTGAAAGGGTAGTTATGATCCGTCGCTCCGACCAATTGAATCCCCACATTCCGGGCTGCCAGTACTCCGAGTCCAGAACATCGCCATTTTCCAGGGGAAACGGTCCCAGGAAAGCCATCCTCTCCCTTCCAGGGGCCATCTATAATGATAATAAAATGGAAAGATCTTGTCAGTACCTGCGAATTCACCACAATACCCAATATGGTCGCCTTGAGCATTTATGGCGTCTCGTACCGTATGATGTTGGCCCAGACAATGTGCGAGTTCGTGAGCAAACGTCGTGAGATCATCAGGTCCTGCTTTCGCCCATGCGAAAGGTAAGCTGCCATCCGTCAACCCAGAATACGCCGTTCCAAGCTCGTTATCGTCTGAAGAGTCGGTTATGTCACCCAAATCTTCATTTATCACCATCATCCAGACGTCATAGCCGGTAGGGTTCTCTCGGCGGAACTTGTCGGCCGCCGCTAACAATTCGTCATCGCGTTTCTTGCCACGTGGCTGTTGCAGCCGAACCACCGCCGGCAGTGCTTTGATTGTCAGACGGATTTGTGAGAGCGGAAACATGGTTTGGGCATGTGATATCAGCTCCTTAGTTTCGCCTAGCGTGGGTGCATATAAGGGGTCGTCGTTCCCTATGGCTACATCTGCCTGTCCGATCAGCAGCCTAATAGTCGGGACCGACTTGAAGTCAACCGTTACCTTGGCGTCTCGTGCAACACCACCCGGCTCACCCGGCTCATCAGGAACCAGTATGAAGTCGCGCGCCTCAAGTTTTAATTGGATGCGGTCTTGGGTCCAGTTCTCTGGAAGTGAGAAATTCAGCGATTTCGTTGGTTTCCCTCGATCGGTTTGCGCCTCAGGACCCAACAAGAGGTGCGGATCGCTTTGGGAATTCCAGCTATCCGTACTCTGGTCTATTGGCGAATCCGAGAACTCCGTGCCATCTCGGCTATAGCCGTGGAGAACAGCACTGACGTATCGTCCAGCGTCGGCGCTGTTTACCGCTTTGACAAAGGCTCGAACGGTTGTGTGTTTTTTGGCCACGAGCGGCACATTATTGGTCCAGTCCTGAATGGACTGGGTAACCTCCATCGCCCGCAAACGCACGCGAGGACCCGCTCGGACCAATAATAAGCGTCCGCCTCTGCCCCGGTCCCCGTCCCGAAACACCACGGTATCCTTATTATTGATTTGGATATCCCGAGCACCTTCCACGCGGCGGCCCAAAACGAAATCGCCCAAATCCAAATTAAGGACATCGTACGGGGGGGTCAGATGGTAAGTTCGCCCCTTGAACACTCGCGTGGGTTGCGCCCCAGCTCCGATATAAAAATCGGTCCGGCCAAGGCCTTCCCCCAACGGGACAGGAAGGTTATACGCGCTCACGCCGGAATCATTGATCGCCCAGGTCATGCCATAATTTTCTATCTCAGCGTCCGAACGGTACCACTGGTACTGTTCCCATCCCCCTCCCGAGTAACGATAGGCGGCCCATTCGTGGTGTGCGGGATCGTTTCTCAGCTGCGATGACCCGAAGGCGTAGATTTCCCCGCCTGCAGTAAGATGAAAGCTCGTCGCAATCCCGGAGACGGGGTCAGGCCCCCAAGTCGGATCTATGTCCGGCAACATATTTCCATTCAGGAAGAAATGGTTTTTGCACTGAGTAACATTCACGAAGTCTGGCCTAAACATTAAGATCCCGCCATCGGTCGCAAACGTACATCCGAATTGTCTGCCATTGTCGTAGCAATGGCGGTCTATCCCGCCTCCAGGCACGGGTGTGTCGTTCATGTACAATCTATAATCCGGCCATGCCGAATCGATACGAAAATTGAGAATCTCGCCGTTAGGACCAATCCCCACAAACCGGTTGAACTCGCCGATCACATGAGAAACCTCCGTCGGTTCCCCCTGGAGATTCCAACGAAAAACCTTCGTGTCGTTGTAGGGCCCGAACTCAGTGGCGTAGTATACGTTTTCTCCAGTAAAACGAATCATGCTGACAAGACTGCGTGAAACGGATTCGGGCAGACCTATCGAGACGGAATTAGGGCTTCCATCCTGCACGAAGATACCAACAGTGGCACCATCAGGAAGCATTCGGGCTACGAATGCCACCCGATTGTCGTCACTCAGGGCAAAACTCTCAATCCTGTAGAATTGGCTTCCTTCCTCCGCGATACGCACGAAACTGAAAGCAGGATTTGCATAATCATCAGTTTGCCCATTCAACGCTAGCGCCGCCAGGAGACATGCCGTCAAACAACATGCGAAGTGCCCGTACAGATACAGAAGACGCGGAATACTCATAGTGGCTCATGACGCGAACCGACAGAACGTGCTCGGTTCAGGCCGCCGACTATGGCCGGTCAGCGAAAGTTTGCAAGAACGAATTTAAGCCAAGACCATGGATGGCGTCGGGGTCGGAGTTCTGCCTTTCAGCTATTTACAAATCCGTTCATTCTTTCGCCTCGATCCGCGCTTTTCCCGGGCACCTTCTTTTTTCATTGCTTACCTACTGTTATCACCCAGTCCGCGTTCAGCCGATTCGTCTCCCTCGTGCAATTCGTGTCGTCTCCTGTCGATCCGCTTTCCTCTCCTTTCCCATCAAAGTGCACATAAATATTTGACAGCGTTAATTCAGACTGTATCATGCTTGCGTCGAA
>DATENK010000746.1:0-5644 GCA_035275085.1 Verrucomicrobiia bacterium
CGAAGCCCATTGCGGTGAGCAAACGTTGCACGCGCTCATCCTCCAAGGCAGTAAGGCGTCCGTCCGCATACATGGCCAGGGTCGCAAGGTCCAGCAGCGCCTTCCGTTGTGCCTCATTGAAGTTCTTTACATTCATTACACGGATATCAGCACCCTGGATGCCATTTAATTCCAATTGAAGACCGAAAGCCCGTCGAGGTCGCGCCAGGACTGGCCGTTGCGGATTTTTGGAGTGGTGCGGCCCCAGTACTGGAGGACGCGGTGGGGCGGCTCGCTTTCGACGGTAAAGATCAACGGATCGACGATTTGCGCGATTACCCAACTGCTAGGTTCCATTTTGATCCGGACCACCTTTCTGCCGTGAAATTCGCCAGTCGATTCGCGGCTGAACTTGAAGCTGATCGTTTCGAGGCGAGGGACGACGAGGTAGCGAAATTTCACAACGGTACCGGCGTTTAATTCAGCCCAATGCGCAGCAAGAAACACGGGAAGGCTGTCACTGATCAACGCTTCTTCCCCGACCGTCTCGGATTTGCTCTTCGGTTTGGCATCCTTGTCGGAACCTTTGTACTGAAAATCAATCCGCCACTGTTTGTCCGCTAGCCGCTTGACGACAGCGCGGCCATTGGAGCCGATCTGCAATTCATCCAATTCAAAGCGCACGAGACGACCGCCTTCGTACAACACCCGTTCCTGCGCCGCCAGCGCACCAGCGGGATTACGGAATTCCCGCAGCACATGGACCGCATCACCATTGTGTGTGGCCGTCCGGCGAAACGTGAACAGCAAATGGCCTCCTTCCTTGTCATAGATTGAACCCATCAGCAGTTTTGGCTCGAAGTAATCGGGACCAGGGCCGACCGCGGCAGAGCACAGAAACATCGGAAACCAGCAGCAATAAGCGATTCCAGGTAAAAGGCGCATCATCACCACGAGCCACACCCTAACATTCCTCGATCATTACGCAGAATGGAATTCTGCCTTACGGCAGGCGCGGAGTAGCCAGGCGATAGAACCGGCGTGTGGAGGTGACGGGCGGTTGATCGATGACCTGGACAATGCGGTTCGTGGAGGCGGCCTGGACGTCGGTGAGCCGGCTCCAAAGTCCCGGCACGACCGTATCGCGGTAAAGAACGGTGTAGGTTTTGTTGGTGCGCGCCAGCCAACTTATGCGAACGCTCGCCGTGGAGACGAAATCAGCGCTAATGTTTTCAACGCGCAAGTAGCTTGTCGGATCGCGCGGATCCGTGCCCGCATCATACTCGGCAACGTTGCTCGCTCCATCACCGTCTGCATCCAGCGCAGCGTCGCTCGGATCTCCGTTACTGAACCCGTATTGCGTCTCCCAAACATCGGGCATGCCATCGTGATCCGCATCGGCAAGCACGGTCAAAGGCACAAGCGCGCTGCCGAGCCCACCCGGCCGCGCAGCATTGCGAACCACCACGCGGTAGCTGCCCGCATCGGCGGTTTGCACGTTGGTAATCGTGTAGAAGTCGCTTGACTGCATCACAACATTACTCGCCAGTGGTGTGGAGCTTTTGCGCCATTCGAACCCGAATGGCGGCGGATTGCCGCTGACGGCCGCGCTGAAAGTGACCGTGCCACCCACAACAACTGCTTGGGCGACTGGCTGCTGGACAAAGGCAAGGTCGATCAGAATGCGCAGCAACGCCGGTTCGCTCACAACGAAACCGTTGACGTCACCAATCGCGACGGTATAAGCGCCTTCGTCCGCCAGTTGTGCGCCGAGAACATCATAGATCGCGTTCGTTGCCCCGGATATCGCCACATCGCTTTTGCGCCATTGATAATATAGGGTGCCAGTCCCGACGGCGGAAACGGAGAAGGTGACGTTGCTTCCGAGACGCACGTCCTTGCCTTGCGGATGCGTGAGGATTTGTGGCGGTGTGGTGACATTTAACTGCACGCTGGCGCTCAGAGCCGATCCCGCCGGATTGAGTACCAACACGTTGTATTCACCAGAATTTGCCGGCTGCACGTTGCTCAAGAGCAGCGTGCTCTGCGTCGCCCCTGACAGGACGCGGCCGTTGAAGCGCCACTGAAAACTCAATGGTTCTGTGCCATCGGCGGTGACATTGTAAGTAATATTCTCGCCAGCCGGCGAGGTGCGCGCGGGCGGAGCTGGTTGCTGCGTAATAGTGGGTGGCACGCCGCCGCCATAAGGGCCGCCCGGCGTAGGAGCTGCCGCGCGCCAATTCGCCGGGTCGCTCGCGTGGCGCAACATGTCTTGCCGATGCAAGGAAGGACCGAAGCCATCGGCTGCGATCTCGAAAGGCGGCCGATCTGCATAAATAAATTCGTCCACGATCACCCACGCTACATTAGTGGTCGGTGTCCCGGGCAGGGGCTGCTCCAATGCGATACGCTCGCTGTCATTCGCAAGCTTGCCACTGTAAGGGCCGATGATTTGGACGTTCGGATTCGAGAGGCTGTACGTCGCGCGGAACGCATTCGATTGCGCGGCGTCGGCCGGATCGAAATTCACCACCAACAAGTAACTCGCGGGCCCTAGCGTCAAGTCAGGCGGGAATGCCATGTTCACGCCACCATCCAATCGCCATGCGGCGTTTGTGCCGAACAATGGGACGGCGTTGGGTGTCGGGTTAAATATTTCGATGTACTCGTCCACGGTGTCGTCCACGCTATTAACGTCAGGCGGATGATACATCACTTCTGAGATCACCAGGTGCAGAGGTGGCGCAGCATTCGCGCGGTCACGTGTGCGCGGGGTCAAGGCGTCCCAGAACTGTGCGCCGTCCGGGTAACGGCCAACGGACCAATCATTTTGTTGCGCTTTGAAGGAGACGGCGTCCACGACGCGATTCGCAGCACCGCCCGGCAAGTAAGACAGGAACACCTGCTCGCCATCTTTGTCCAGGCCGAAGCCGATGTTCGTGGGATTGTGAAAACCCGTTTGCTCATCAAAGCTCACCCAACCACGCGCGGGCACAACCGTGCCTTCCGGAATCATCCACTTGGTGAGGTTCGTATTGTGATCACTGAGATACCAGCCCGCGGCGAAAGTGAAATCATTGGTGGAAGGGTTGTACAATTCGATCCAATCGTTGGAATCGAACTCGGTCTGGAAATCCGTATGCGCCACAATTTCATTCAGTACGGGGGCTTCTGGCGGCGCCGGATCTGGACCGCCCGGTGAGCCATTGATGTAAGTACTCGCGCGCCAATTGCCGCCGTAGGTAAGGCTCAGTCCCTCATTCAGCGGCACAAGTGAATGCCCGGAACCATCCGCCGCCAGCGGCCAGCCGCGCGAGTCGCGGTACTCGAACGTCACAATGTCCGTGCCACCCGCGGAAGTTCGCAACGTGACCTGCTCGCCGCCGTCAGAAAAGTTTCCAGTGTAGCCGCCGAGCACGGGAACAGATGCTGGCAGATTGTAATACGCGCGGAACGCGGCGACGGCTGGCGTTTTGGCAAGCACGAGATAGCCGTTCGGTGGAATGATCACGCCGGTTCCAAAGGTATAATCAATGCCTTGCGTAAATTTTGCGCCGTTCAGTTCCAACGCGAGCTGCGAGCTGCTATTGTGCAGTTCCACAAAGTCATATTCGCTTCCCCCAGGCGAGTTATACATCAGCTCGGAAATGCGCAGATACGCCAGCAATGCCGCGCTCGTATCCGGCGGGCCGCACACAAATTGTACCGGCGCCGACCAACGGCTCCAACGTCCCGTCACATCTTTAAACCGCGCGCGCACACGATACGTGTCCCCTACCCTGACCACGCTGCTGGGAATCGTAATGTCGCTGTTGAACGCTGTGATCTCGTCGCTCTCCCACGCCGGCGTGATCTCATACCGCGCGGGCTCGTTCAATGCCTGCACAGGGAAGTTCGTGGGCGTGATTGCCGCGATACGCCACTTCATGGCGGCGAACGCGTTCACGCCGCTGTAATTGGCAGAACGAAACGTGAGGCGGTTCAGCGGGTAGTTGCTGGGCGAAGTGGAGCTGATCGTAGGCGTGGTCGGAATCGTATTGTCGGCCGCGATTGCATCGATGAAAGCGCTGCGGTTGGTCACGTAATTCTTCATGAGCTGGATCGTGGCGTCAAACGTGCCGCGAACCGACGCGGGAATCGTTGAGCCCTCGAGGGAAAACACGTAAAACCTGCCCTGCCCCGCTTTGCTTGGGGTGGAGGTGTAGGTCGCGTTGTTCATCTTAGGGTTGTAATCCCACATGAAACGATCCGCATCGATAAGCGTGGGCCCATTGGTCGGACCGCGCAGCCGCCATGCAAATTCGTCTATCAAGCGAAACGCCTGGTCCGTATTGAACAGCAGATCGCGCACCTCCCGGATTCGATTGCGCCATTCCATTTCGATCACCGGCCGCGTGTTGTTCAACAGCCGTTGCTTAAACCGATCAATGCCGCCGCAACCGGAATCATACATGTTATTCGCCCATGTCAGGTCCAGGTCCCACGAATGCACCGACCACAGGCCAGTCTCCGGGTTCCTGAAGTAAAAGAAGTTTTTGTCGTAACAGATGTCGTAATGATGGATCGCCTGAACGATTGTTTGGTAACTGTAGTATTTCGCAACGTCCACATTGGTGCGCCACCAATCATCGGTCGCCGCGCCATAATTGTTCAGTAAGTAGTTGAGGTCGGATTTGTCCGTCGGGCCGGCGGGACCCAGGTTATTCAATTCGCCGGTGCCGCCTTCCATCTTGTAGAAATTCCCATCCGGCAACCCATGTTCGTCCAGAAAGCGGCCGTTCTCCTGCTCGATCGCAAGATACACTCCCCAGAAATCACCTTCGTACTGATTGGTCGAATACGATTCGGCCGCTTCGTCGATGACCCGAAACTGCACGAACGTAGTGTGTGGCGACTCGACTCCCGCGAGATTAAACAATTTAAAACCGACTGATTCGAACATTCCCTGCTCGCCCCGATGCTCAAAATCGCCCTGCTGGATGCTGGCGCCGAGGTTGAGTTTCGTCCACGGCACATCGTACTTGCGCCCGTAATCGTCCCGTGGCTCGAAGTCATGCCCACGGTTGAAGTCGAACTTCCACATGTTCTTCGTCATCGCATAGCGCCACACGCCTCCACGCGCGCGATAGCCGATATGGTCATAGACTTTGCCATCGTAGACCATTGTGCCCCTCCATTTGTAGAGATCACCGCCGTAACGCTCGAACCACGTCGCGGTTTCCACTGAACTGCGTTTGCTGATCAGATGATACACAGGCAAGCGGCGCATGACGGGGGTGCTGAATGTCGTGGCCGGATTAACCGGCTGCAACCCGCCCCGCCACTCCGGCACGCCATTGTAAACAAAATACGCAAAGTTCGGCTGCGGATCGTCCGCGTAAGGCACGCGGACCGAACGCCCGCCAGCATCCGTCGCCGTGATCCGGTAACGAACCAATCGCCGGTGAGTTTGCACGCTGCTGGGCAACATGGCGGCATAAACATCGTCGGCGCCGAGCACCATCGGCGTGCTCACCCAATTATTGGTATACGCCGCGTCGGTAATCTCAATGTAGTTGCCGGGATCAACCAGTTGATACTGTAACACCACATTCGTAACGCCGTCCGGATCGGTAATCTTCGCCGAAATTTGCACGGACTGACCCGCCGTGGGGGTTTCCGGCGT
>DATENK010000747.1:0-9633 GCA_035275085.1 Verrucomicrobiia bacterium
GACGTATACGGCCTTTGAGGGGCTGGAATTCCCAAAGTGGCAGGAAGCCTATGAGTACGCCGAGCACATAAAGTTAATTACTTACGACGGCCGAAAGAAAAACCTCGCTGGTGCCGGCGGGACTGACGATGAAGTGTTTCAGAAGCCGTTTTGCGATTTGTTCGTGCACGTGTTGAAGAAGCTGCAAGGGGCGAACGAGTTTGACCGTCTGAAACGACGACCGAAAACGTATATTGGTTTCGAAACGCTGGATGGGACACACGCGAAGTTTTGGAAGCTGAAATAGACGCTGGGGCGCTCAGAGTGGCGGGATATTTGAATTTCGTCGCAGGAAATTGTGCGGGTCGTACTTGGATTTGAGGACCGCGAGGCGCGAAAAGTTGGTGGAGTAAACGGCGGCTGCGCCCGTTTTCGCTTGGTATGTCTGAAAGTTCGCGTAGATGCGTTCATCGGCGCTCGGACGGAGAAGTTTCAAGGATTCATCGGCCCATTGCGTGAGATGCCGGCCTGCCGCGCGATCGTTCCAGGTGTAAGCCAGGCGGACGTTCAGCCCGCCCGGCTGCCGCAGTGGGAAAGCTGTTGCGTTGGGCGCGATGCGGCAAACCTGTCCGTGCATGTAATGGCTAATTCCCATGATGGCCTCCGGCGAAGCGCGGGCTAAGCGATCCACAATAATATCAATCACGTCATCCGACAGGCGATGGCGATAAACGGTTTGTATCCCGCGAAAGGCCGGTGGAGGCGTGTTAGCGGGATTCGTTGCTGCGGGCCTCTCGGCCAGCGCCCCGAAGTCCTGCCGCTTGACCAATTCCCTGGTGGGAGCGGCGATTGCTCGCAGGGACCGCAAAACTCTGTCCGCTTCGCTCTCGCTGCCGGCATGGCAAAGACTCACGAAAACGCCGCGTTCGCCTGGAGTCAGATTCAACGTCGCCTGGAATGCATCGGGCGCTTCCTCCATCACTTCGCGAAACCCCTGCAACACCGCTCGCGCATCGCGCACTGAATAATGAATATCGCCTCCCGTGACGGGGCCGATCGGATGAAGGCGGCACTCAAAGGAAGTCGTTACACCAAAATTTGCGCCGGCGCCGCGCAACGCCCAGAAAAGGTCGGGATTGCGTTCGGGGCCAGCGGTAAGAACGCGTCCGTCCGCCGTCACGACTCGAGCGAAAAGCAAATTGTCGCACGAAGCGCCGTGCAGTCCGGAGAGCCACCCCAGTCCACCGCCCAGGATGAGACCGCTCGCGCCAACTCCGGGACATTGTCCGAGCACGGGCGCGAGTCCATGGCGACCCGCTGTCCGCGCCACCTCGCCACTCAACACGCCACCTTGCGCGCGGGCGATTCGGCGTGATGGATCGATCTCAATCCGCTTCATTCCGGCGAGATCAATCACCACCCCGTTCGAACAGCCCCATCCAAGGTGGCTATGCCCGCCTGCGCGCGCTGCCACTTCCAAATCGTGAAGGCGCGCAAACTCGATGGCTCGCAATACATCTTCCTCGCGCGCGCATTGCACGATGACTCGCGGCGTCCGCTCGGTCCCTGGGTTCCAGTAAAAGACGCGTCGCGCGCTTTCATAGGAGGCATCGGAGGGGAGAATCAGACGTCCTTTGAGTTGGGCGCGCAACCGGTCGATAACGCCACGACTGAAGTCATTTTGGTCGCTCACCTGGAGACGTCGGCAGCCGATAGCGAAGCCAAGCGTCCCCGCAACGGCGGCGGTTCGCTTGATGAAGTTACGTCGCGTGTACGAGCTCATGCCTAATGGAATCTCCGCTCGTCACTTCACCGGGATAAAGAACACCCGGCAGTGTTTGGCTTCGGGGGAGGATTCATATTTGAAAAGGCCGAAGAGGAAGGAGAGCTTTTTGGTTTCGGGCGTGCTCTGGCCGCGATAAAGGTCCCAGAGCAAGGATTGATAAACAGCGCCGGTGCGCGGGTTGGACTCCGAACGCCACAAGGACCAAAGGTGGGAGTAGTTGCGCTCGATGCTCTTGCTGGCAGGCAAAATCGGTTCGATCAAGGACAGTGTCTGGAACCGGCGATTGCCATCGAGGTCCCGCCGGTAAGTGTAAAGCGGCCAGAAGTCATTGCGCTTCGCGGTCTGCCCGGTCTCAGTGTTTTTCTGCGTTGTGCCTGAATACAGGAAGAGCATGATGCGGGTCCGCTCCCGGTCCAGGGGCGCGGAGGTGATGCGGTTGTACTTATATACCGGCCAGAGATAAAAGGTGCTTTGCTTTGTTGCATCATGCGCGCGGCTGAAGAGCGGCCAGAAACGCGTGGTAGTTTTCGAGCCGCGCGCAATGTCGAAGAACGGCCACGGAAAACCCCATTCACGATATTTTTTTTCGCGATCTTCGATGTAACTATAGCCGAGCGGCCATGGCGCGGTGGTCACGTCTTTGAGGGCGGAGCGTTTGATGCTATAAATCGGCAGGAACGCGTGGTCGTGACTCGGGTTCTCAGTGCCGATGCCGCTGCGTTGGTGAAACCAGAAGGGCCAAAGGACGAACCATTTGTCGTGGCCCGGCATCGTTTCGACAAGATCGAGGCGATTGGTGCGTTGCGCGGTCTCGCGCGTTTCATGTCCGATCAATGGCCAGAACTGCCAACCGCTGAGCAAGTCGCCTTTTCTGAGGTGGAAGAATGGGTAAAGGTAATTGTCTGTAACAACGTCACGTTTGCGGGTGCGCCCCCAGATCGGGAACAGCACGAACCGTATATCATCGCGAAAGAAACGATTCTTAATGTGGCCAGCGATTGGGACGAGCGCAGTGTAATTGTACTCCGGCACTTTCGAACGCTGCTGAAAATAAAATGGAAAAAGCGTGAAGCGATGGAAGTTCGTCTCGTGCTGAGTTCCACCACCAGAAAATGAAAATAATTGAAATATCTGGAAGCGATATTCGTTGCCAAAACGATCAAGTGTGATGATCGGATACAGCGAATCCCATTCGTCGAAATCGGTTTCATCGCTTTCGGAATGTGAGATCAGCGGGGGAATGGCCCAGGTATCGACTTCCGGAGCATCGTCATAATAAAACAGCGGACCGACCGCCGTACGGTTCGCGGAAGGGGACAAAGTTAGGGAAAAATTGGTATAAAAATCATCGGCGCAAGCCGAAATTGCAAACCCGAACAAAAGGACGAAAAGGACCTTTACGTTAACGTTAAAGTATAATTTGGAGCCCTTAAAGTTCACTTTCAGAAGATTAGGTTTGACTTTCCTGTAACGTTTTCTAAGCTGTTTTCAGACTTGAGGTTGTTACCTCGGTTCCTCCCGACCCAGTGTGGATCGTGCATTGTCCCACTGGGTTTTTTTATGCTCCACCCGTACCGGCTCATCAGATTCAGAATGGCCGGAACCAACGTCAGCGCAACAATCATGCAAGTCGCGACGCCCACGGACATGACCCAACCGAGACTTTCGATCCCTTTATGTTTGGCTAGTATCAGGCTGCCGAAGCCGGCGATCGCCGTTAGACCCGAGACGAGCACGGCCTTGCCGGTGCTCCGCGCCAGGATGCTGGCATGTTGCTCTTCCGCGAAACGGTTGAGGATGTGAATCCCATTGGTCACGCCGATGCCGACGATGAGTGGGACGGTCATAATGTTCGCCGGGTTAAAAGGAATGCGCGCGAGCCCCATGATGCCGAGCATCCATAAACCACCCAGCGCGACCGGAATCAGCGCGAGAACGACACACGATAAGCTCCTGAAATGAATGAATACCATTACCACAATTGCTCCCAGTGAATACCATGCCGCCGTCTCGTAGCCACGTCGCAACAGCTCCGTGTATTCATAAAGTTGAATCGGCGTGCCGGTCACCTTCGGAGCGACGCTACGCAGGTCACGGATGAACTGCGTTTGATTCGCGCGATCCCATAGATCTTTTTTGGGATACACCTGGATGAGCAGTTTGCCCGTGATGCCCACGAAGCGGCTTTTGATCGGGGGCGGCAAATCCGCCACAGTCATCGGACCGCTGGCGTCCTGGTTCTGAAGCGTGCGAAAGGTCTGGTGCACATCCGTAAACAAGGCGCGCTGGAATTCACCGAGACGCTGCGCGATGAATGACTGATCGTTCCCCTGCACCCGGTGCATGAGTTCCGCAACGCCGTCACGCAGGTTCACGAGCGCCTTGTGAATCTCCGGCTCCTCTTTGATTGTCTGGCCGGCCGCGACTCCCAGGTAACCGTGGGACGAGAACAGCGTTTGATACAGCGCATCGAGGTTCACCGGCCGCGGATCCAGCGGCGAGAATGCAAGATTTGCCAACGTGCTCTTGATCTCGCGAAGCATTTCCAATTTGCGCGATTGGTCTTCGGTGAGGTACGTGATCATTGTCTCGACGTCGGCAACGGAAGGTAAGTTGGTAAGGGCATTGATGAGGCGCTTGCCCTCGTTCAAGGAATCCACCACTACGGCGCCAAACAGAACGGATCGCGCGTTGGTGGAGGAATTGATCAGTTTGTCCTGGAAAACGACCGCTTCCAGTCCCTGGCTCTGCATGTGCAAAAGGTTGTAGTCGAAGCCGACTTTGCGGGCAGGCAAAATCGCCAACGCGCTCAACGCCACGATAATCCCCACCGTCGCCGCCGGCCGGCGCAGCCAGAGGTTTTCGATGCGAGCGCGGCGATCTATCTCCTCCGCCGACTTGGTCTCAAGCACGTCGCCCATTTTTACATCCAGGACATTCTGTTTGCCCCCCAGGATCATTGCCGGCAGCATCGACATCATCGGGATTAGACAAACCAACAGGCCGCCGCCGCAGATGACTCCCATTTCCTGGACGCCGCGAAAGTCCGAGAGCGCCATCGCAAAAAACGCCCCTGCGGTGGTAGCGGCTCCGGTGAAGACCCCCATGCCGGTGTTCACGATCGCCTTATCGAGGGCGACTTTCTCGACCCGGCCACGACGCAGTTCTTCCTCGTAGCGCGTGATCAAGTGCACACCGAAATCGATGGCGAGGCCGATGAGGATCGGTGCGAAGGTGATTGTTAGAATGTTCAGATGTCCAACCGTGGCCGTGGTGTAAGCCATGGTATACGCGAGACCGACGAGCAGGCATGCGGTGGCTTTCAATGGGCGGCCGGTCTCGTGGTAACCAAAAATAAAAATCAGCGCGACCACGACCAGCGACACGATCGTGGCCACGGTGGTGTCGCGTTCGGATTGGGCCATTTCGTCCACTTCCAACACAGGTTCGCCGGTGAGACCGACGTTGAGGCCGGGCACCTCCAATTGCACTTCGCGGATCAGTTTGCGCAGCCGCTTGACTGCCTCCGCGTTGACGGATTCCTGCGTGGCCTGCGCAGTGAGCAGGAAGATTCGGCCATTATCGAACGTAATGTACATCTGGCGCTCCGCTTCCGCCCCGCCTTCGAATAGCGAAGTCACTCCCGGGGACGGCGGATGACCGAGACGGTCAAGGCTGTCCACGGCCTGGTTCAGGATGCGTTGCAAGGCCGGCAACGCGTTGACAAGCGCCTGATTCTCTTCGTCCGAACGCCGCACCGCCGTGCGAAATTGCGTGTTCACCAAATCGAACAGCGAGACCAGATTGTTCGCCTTCGCGAATTCCTGCAGCACGGGTCGATGCTCGCGCAAGGTTTTCGTCAGGTCCGCCAGCGCATCCTCTGGCAGGAACAGCAGCGCTTTCCGCCCCATGCTCGTGAGGTCGCCCTTGAAGAACACACCGGTGAACAGATTTGTCTCCTCGTGCAAACGCGCGCCGAGGCGCTCGACGAACTGCCGGTTGCGCTCCATGTCGAGGCTTTCCACAACGACCACCAACTCGTCCTGCACCGGGAATTCTTTCCTGAACTCGAGGTAAATGCGGTGGTACGCCTTTTCAGCGCCGACCAGATCGTTGCGGCTAGTGAGAAAGTCCAGTTTAACGACGGTATAAATTACACACAATAAAGCCAGGATCACCTGCGGCCAAAGGAACAGTCGTGGATGCGCGTAGATGGTGTCCGACAGCCAATGGAGCACCCGGGCCGTGAGGGATCGTGAAGGCGTGGCCATGCGTGACGCCCGCTACGCCGCTTCGGGAAGCTCTGCGTTGGAATAAACTTCTTTCACGTCATCGTGTTCTTCCAGGGCATCGATCAATTTCGTCACCGCCGCGGCGTCCTTCACTGGCACCGTAATCATCGGGATGGACGTCACTTCGGCCACCGCAAATTTATAACCTTTGGCCTCCATCTGCTTATGAACCGCCTCGAATTGCCCCGGGTCAGTGACGATCTCGTAGCCATCCTCGTCTGCCTTGAAATCCTCCGCGCCGGCCTCAAGCGCCGCTTCCATCACTTGATCTTCGTTCGCGCCTTCTTTGGGGACAATCATTTGTCCTTTGCGCTGAAACAGCCGGCTGACCGACCCCTGCGTCGCGATCGTGCCGCCGCTCTTGGTGACGATGCTCCGAATCTCCGCTGCAGTGCGATTACGATTGTCCGTGCTCAATTCAACCAGCAGCGCGACGCCGTTCGGCCCGTAAATCTCATACGTCAAATCTTCATAAGTCGCGCCCTCGTCGCCGCCAATGCCGCGCTTAATCGCCCGTTCGATATTGTCCACCGGCATATTTGCCGCGCGGCTCTTGAGCAGGACCATGCGCAACCGCGGGTTCATGTCCGGATCCCCTCCGCCCAACTTCGCCGCAATCGCAATTTCCCGTCCGAGCTTGGCAAAAATCTTCCCCCGCTTGGCGTCGATCGCGCCCTTGAAGCGCTTCACCTTCGCCCATTTGCTGTGTCCGGCCATATCTTAACTATTCCTTAACCCCTCTGCTGCGGAACCAAAAGCCAATTCTTTCCACGCCGCCGATCAAACTCGCCAAACGTTCGGCACTCCCGCAGAGACCACGAAGATCACCCCCCTGTACCGCAAAAATGCGAAGCGTGTCTCAAAATGAGACAAGCGAAACCAGGGAAGGGCTTGGGAATGCATTTCGCGAAAGTGGCAATCGGTCTGCTGAGTATCTCCTGTATGAAAACTGCGGCCACGATCATTTTCAGGCGGCGCAACGGGAAGAAAGCGTTCTTCCTGCTCGAAGCTGTGATCGGCATGGCTTTGCTGGGGCTGGTCATGATGGCCATGTATACCGGCCTGTGCACCACAACGTTTTCAGTGCAACTTTCGCGTGAGAATCTGCGCGCCACGCAGATCATGACCGAGACTTTGGACACCATCCGGCTCTATGGCTGGAAAAAAATCAATCCCATTTACATTCAGACAGTGCCCACCCTGCCGCTCTACGTCGACGATCCTTCGAAGGCGGGCAACGACGCGTCTACTCGCGTTTTCACACGCGAAATCACCCTTGAGCCCGCCCCGATTGCCGAGCCTTACGGCGTCGATATGCAGGTAGTCACAGTCAAACTCACCTGGCAAACAGGCAAACTGAAACGAACCCGCACGATGAGCACGATGGTCTCGAAGTACGGGCTCAACCGTTATGTATATTAAGCACAACCGCCGATCCGCTTTCACCCTCGTAGAGGTGCTGGTGTTCGTGGTGCTTACGGCACTGGTGGTCGGCGCAGGTGCTATCTTGGCGCATAATTTCATGCGCACAGTGGCGTTCCTCACCAACACAGTCGATCTCGATACCAAGAGCCGTCTTGCAGTCGACCGCGTCAGCCGCGAAATCCGTAATTGCGAGGCAATCCAGGCCGCGACCAGCAACAGTATCGTTCTGCGTCTCGGCACTAATCTCACAACCTACGTGCACGACCCCGCCCGCAAGGAAAAGCCTCTCTTGCGCTTGAGTCCGGATCACGTCGGAGAAGAAACCATCCTCACCGGCTGCGATTATGTCCGCTTCGATTTGTTCAAACGCAACCCCACCAGCGGACCTCAGGACAAATACGATTATTACCCGCCCGCCGCGAACGTAAGCGAATGCAAAATCGTGCAGGTGAATTGGGTCTGCTCGCGCTATCTGCTCGGCTTTAAAGCGAACACGACAACCATGCAATCGGCCAAAGTTGTCATTAGAAAGCAGTAAATGAAAATTCGCGCTCAATCGAACCGGCAAGGACACACAGTCATTCTCACCCTCGTGGTTTGCCTCGTCCTCGGCATCGTCCTGCTTGGGATCATCAAGCTGGCGAATACCGAGGGGCAGATGACCGGGCGCTCGCAGAATTGGAATAATGCATTGCCCATCGCCGAGGCCGGAATCGAAGAAGCGCTCACGCACCTCAAGTATTCACCCAGCAACCGCTCAGCAAACGGATGGGCCCTCGTTGACGGACGTTATACACGCACGCGCGCCTTTAAGGACGGTTCTTATACAGTAACTATTTCGGGCGATTACAACCCCATAATACGCTCGACCGCCTGGATGCGCGCCCCCGGTCAAAAGGATTATTCCGTTCACCGGCAGATATTGGTCAAAGCGACCAACCAACCTATGTTCACCGCCGCGCTTGAGGCGCCTGTGGCCGTGATCCTGAAAGGCAACGGAACACACATCGATAGCTATGACTCGCGCGATCCGCTGCACAGCACATCTACCGGCGCGTACGATCCAAAGCGCCCGAAGGATGGTGGTGACGTAATTTGCTACGGCGGTTCTGGGTCGCTTGACATTGGCAACGGCGACATCGATGGCAAAATCAAAACTGGTCCCGATACAACGTATTCCGTCGGCGCCAATGGTTCGGTGGGCAGTCTAACCTGGGGCGGTGGTGGCGTGCAACCCGGATGGGTAGAGGAGGCGCCCGAGACGGAGTACCCGATGGTTGCCGCACCTACGGGTGGGGCCAAGCCGGCCGTTGGTTCAGGCGTGAACAAAAACTACCAGTGGGTGATTTCGGCCCCGGGGTTGTCTGAAGTACCTTCCATTAATGGCAGCGTGCTCGTCACGGCCAGCAATGTGACTCTCGTGGTCAGGAATACACTGTCCATGGCGCCCAAAGACTCGCTCGACATTAAGGCGGGCGCAAGCCTCACACTCATTGTCGACGCTGCGGACGTGAGTCTTTCCGGTGTAGCAAATGCGACCACGGACGCCCTGAAGTTTCAATATTATGGAACACAGAACAACGTGAGCATCTCGATGGGCGGTAATGCCGAATTCATCGGCGTTCTTTATGCACCGAACGCTATTCTGAACCTTAACGGTGGTGGCAGTGGCAGTGCGGTGGACTTTTCAGGGGCGATCATTGCCAAGCAGGTCAAGGTCAACGGCCATTATAACTTTCACTTCGACGAAGCCACACGCCGCTTCGGCAGTCGCGGCATCGTAGCCGCCTCGTGGGACGAGTTGTCTCCGGACGATAAACTTTAAGGGAGCGTTCAGCCGGCGGGTTCGACGGGAATTTTTCTTCTCGGCATCGGGACGATGCACGCCAAAATCGCCAATACGCCGGACACGCCAGCCATGATCCAAAGGATGTTTTGATACGAACCCGTAGCGACTTCTGCGTTTGCAAACGCAACCGGGCCGGCCGCCGACGCCACAACGGTGAACATCTGCGCCACGCCCTGGATGCGGCCTAGTTGCGCCTTGCCGAAAACTTCGCCCCATATTGAAAAGAACAGCACGGTCATCATTCCGCCGGCGATGCCCACAATCGCGGCCACGGCCCACAATTGCCAGCGCTGGGTGAGCAG
>DATENK010000748.1:0-14174 GCA_035275085.1 Verrucomicrobiia bacterium
CCTTTGAGCATGTCGCCGAAAGCGAAGAAATCCGGGATTTTGAGCGGTTGGGCTTCGACCTTGCGGGCGGGCAGAAAACCGCCCAGGGCTTTGCGACGTTCGAGCAAATATTTGATCTCGGGACTGTCCTCCGGTGGGCGATAGAAAGGCGTTTCCGCTATGATTTCGTCGCTGATCGGAATATTGAAACGCGCGCGGAACTCGCGGAGTTCCTTTTCGTTCAGCTTCTTCTGTTGGTGCGTGACGTTGCGGCCTTCACCCGCTTCACCGAGGCCATAACCTTTGATGGTCTTGGCGAGAATGACGGTGAGTTGGCCCTTGTGTTCGGTGGCAGCTTTGTACGCGGCGTAAACCTTCCGGGAATCATGTCCGCCACGGTACATTTTTCGCAGTTGATCGTCGGTGAGGTGGTTCACCAATTCGAGGAGTTCAGGATATTTGCCAAAAAAGTGACGGCGGATATAACTTCCGGGCTCCACCGAATATTTTTGAAATTCGCCATCGACGGTTTCCTCCATGCGCTTGAGGAGAAGTCCGCTGTTGTCGCGGGCAAGCAATTCGTCCCAGTCAGAACCCCAAATAACTTTGATCACGTTCCAACCAGCCCCGCGGAACACGCCTTCAAGTTCCTGGATGATTTTGCTGTTGCCGCGCACAGGGCCATCGAGACGCTGCAGATTGCAATTGACGACCCAGACGAGATTGTTGAGTTGTTCACGCGCGGCCAGGGCGAGTTCGCCAAGTGATTCGGGTTCGTCCGACTCGCCATCGCCGACGAAACACCACACGCGAGGTTCTTCGGTCCAATTTACGAGCTTGCGCGCCTGGAGGTAGCGGTTAAAGCGCGCCTGATAAATCGACATGATCGGGCCGAGGCCCATCGAGACGGTTGGGAACTGCCAGAATTCGGGCATCAGGTACGGATGCGGATAGGAGGAGAGGCCACCGCCTTTCGCGAGTTCCTGGCGAAAATTTTGGAGATGTTGCTCACTGAGACGGCCTTCGAGATACGCGCGGGCGTAATTGCCAGGGGCGGCATGGCCTTGAAAGTAAATCATGTCAGCGGGCCGGCCGTCGCTTGGACCGCGAAAGAAATGGTTGTAGCCAACTTCGTAGAGCGTGGCTAGCGAAGCGAAAGTCGAGATATGGCCGCCGAGTCCGTTGTGCTTGCGATTGGCGTTGACGACCATGGCCATAGCGTTCCAACGCATGAGGCTCTTAATGCGCGTTTCAATTTTCCAATCACCGGGGTACGGCGGCTCTTTCTCGACGGGAATCGTGTTGAGATACGGAGTAATGGTGGTCGGGGCGACGGCGATGCCGGCTTCGCGGAGGCGATCGGTGAGCTCGTCGAGAAAATAGTTGGCCTGCTCTGGACTTTGGTTCTTAAGAATATACTCGAGGACGTATTCGAGAGACTGAAACCATTTGCGCGATTCGTCTCCGTTGCCGGAGCCGGCGCGCGTCCCTGGTCTGGCTTCAACGCCGCGGCGGCCTTTGGATTTGCTCTCTTCTTTCGCAATCACGCTCAAACATAGTCGAGCGGCAACCGCATTGCCAAGTGGCACTTCATGTCCCTGGGATGCCGTGGCCTAATCCTTTTCGCGCGTCAGTTCGTTCACGCCGCCGAAAAGGCCTTCTTCCTCGGCATGTTGGACGATGAATTTCTGAAGGTCTTTCGTCGAAGCGGTAATCACGTAGCGGTTATCGCCCAGCTTGTGGTGATCGAGTGACCTGGGATTCTTCTCGAGCCATTCATTGACCCAACCGGCATCAATGACGGACAATTTCAGTTTGGGGCCGATCTCGTGCAGTTTCAGGACGAGGTGGGCGGGAATCATCGAGAAAACCGCCAGGCCGTTCATCTTGAAGTGCCTCTCGTCGATGTTGGTGACCGTCAGATCGAGAAATTTGTAGTCACCTAACCGGACTAGCCGCGCGTCGAATTCTGCAGTCAAGCCCTCGGCATCGGTTTGCTTCAATTTGTATGACTTCTCGCTGGACTTCTCGAACACCCATTTTTCGTGCGGATCGTCCGAGCCCCATTTGCCCAGCAATGCAGGATCGAAGATCAAATCTTTGTCTGTGTAGATCGGATTCAGCGAAGGAACACAACCCGTGACGATTGTTAAAAGAAGAACCGCGCTCGCCCAGATTCTCATGGGCGCAGCTTACTTCGTTTGCAGCATACCGAGCAACTTAGTTCGCTTGTCATCAGGGAGCGACATTCCTTCGATCACCTTTCTCGCCGCGAGGCGGTCTTTCGAATTCATGGCGGCCAGTTGCTCGGCGGCCTGACTCTCGTAAGCCAAAGTGCGGACGGCGTTTTCAAAAAACGGTTCACGGCGCGAATCGGTCTCGGGAAGAGCATTAAGCCATTTCATGGCGGACTCCGACTGATAGCGGCGCCATTCCGCGAACGCTTCACCACCCGCGGCGACTCCGCGGTCGGGCGGTAGCTCCGCGGCCCATGCCAGCGCCTCAGCAGGGTTCTTGCGGGCGAGGTTGCGTGCCATCTGAGAGTAGATATGGGATGGAAGGTTTTCGATGTTGGCTGTTTTTAAAAATTCGGCGAACAGATCCGCATCGGTTGAAATCCAGCGCCAATAGACCTGTTCTACCGCTTTCTTCTGCGTGTCAGGATCAAGCCCTTTCAACCATGCGATGGCCTCAGAAGAAACATGTTTTTCAGACCAGGAGTCAGGGAACGTTTTCTCGGCTACCGCCGCCGCGGCTTCCGCGCGGGCTGCTGAAGGACTCATGCTTGCGACCAGCGCCTGGGCGCCCGCCAAATCTTTTTGTGCCGCACCCTTTAAGACTCCGCCGACCGCCTGAGCCAGACTGCTGCCGGAAAGATTCAATGCGCACCATTCGAGGGCCCCGGCGGCATCGTTCTTCGCCCACGCTTCAACAAATGCTGAACCCAGGCGGCTGCGGGTGCGAGTGTCGGTGGAAGCGAGCCAATCCGCGGCTGCCTGCAGGTCGGCGCCGGCCCATTCGTTTAGCGCTGACTTGGCCAAAGCCGATCCGAGTTCTCCGGATTTTGAATTTGCGAATTCCAATGCCGCTGCGGGATCGATCTTTGCCCATTCTTTGCCGATGGTCTTCATCATTTCCCGCGAAGCGGAGCCAAGGGGATTATCGTACGTCACTTCTGCTGCATGCCGCGGATCTTCGGCTGCCCATTTGGCAACGCCTTTCATGCTCGGAATGTAGTGGTCGACATTCCATTCTGACATTATGCGCAACCCGAGTTCGACGTCGTTAGCGAAAATCCCGCCCGCGACAGTCATTCGCCAGTGACTTGCCTTTACGGTATTGCTGTTGCTCAAGGCATCAATGACACCTTTGGGATCGCGCTTGGGCCATTCCTCAAACAACGTTTGGGCCAATTCGTTCGCGGGAAAACCGCTGCCGCTGCCGATCTCCGATACAATAGTGTCGAACATATGGCGTGGATTGAGTTCAGCCCAGCGCGCGGCCACAAACCGCACGGCCGTAGAATTTCCCTGAGCGAGGCGGATCAGCCGCGGAAAATCCTGCAAGGTGGCCTTCTCCAGCGCATCCAGCCAATAAAGCCACCGGGTCACACCGCTAGACATCGAAAGATCACGCTCCAGCTTTGTCACTAATGGCGAGCTGTCGTTCGCCGGCTGCGCGAGCGGCTGTTTGGATTTTCGGGTGAGTTTGTTTTGCGATTCGGAGGACCCGTGGTGCGCCACGACGGGTCGGGCGATGGTCGGCTTTGTTTTTTCGCGGAATATGAATCCTACCCCGACCCCCACGCCCGCGGCGACCAGAAGGATCAATGTTTGGAACAGGATTTTCATTTTCGGGAAGCTTTTGACGTTGCTTCGATGCTCGAGTGAAGTGCGTTTTTGGTTTCCGGGGGCAGGGCGCCCGAATCGACCCATTGCAGCGCGGTAGCGGGATCGCGTGCCGCAACCGCGTTGGCGACCGTGGTGGCTGCGGCGGCCCGGGCTTGCGGGTCTTCAATGCTCAACGCCCATTGCCAGGCATCACTCGGATATTTGTTTGCGACGACGGACACAAACGACTGGGCGCTGCGATCACGTTCGGGACCAGGCGCGAGGCTCGCCAGCCATTCCGCCGCGCTGTGCGCATCCTGGGCACCCCAGTTCGAAATAGCCGCTGCCATCGCGGATTCACGCGCATCACTGGGAGGCAACGAGACCGCCCATTGCGCGGCTTCATCGGGCCGCTGCTGCGACCAGGCGCGAGCAATCGCTTCGATGCCCCGTGCGCGCGAAGCCTCCGGCAATTGCGGGAGTCGTGCGATCCAGCGCTGAGGATCGTCCATGGTACTTGAAGTGAGCGAATTGAACGCTTCTTCACAGAGGGCCGGGCGGAGGCGATCGGGCGCTTCGGCCAGGAATCGGTCGAACTGATTAATGCGCGAACCGCCGTTAAAAAGGCTCCGCGCGATAGTTTTGAGGTATTCCTGACCCTTGGCAGCATCCGGAATCTCATCGGCGAGACGCATGGCTAAACGGGTGTCCTGCCATGCGGCGGATCGAAGCACCTCTTCCTTGATGGCCTTTATTACATCAGTTTCAGGTTGTGTCTTGAGCCACTCCCATACCGCTGGGCGCTGACCTGAGGCTTCATTGAGGAGCGCGCTGTCAATTGCCGGAAGGATTGCAGATAGCGAGCCAGCCGCGGCATGTGCGGATAGAAAGCCGACGGGATCAGTATTCAAACGGTCCGTTACGGCTTGCGCCAGGCCCAGCATGTCCTCATGTCCCAAGCGGGTGGGGTGCGCTGCCACCCAGGCGACTGTCGCGTCATAATCCGCTTTGGCTGCAGCCGATAAGACTCGCGCGCCGGTAGTGGTCGCGAAATATCCGTCCCGCCCGCCGGGTGGGACCAGTCCAACGGAGTCCAACGCCGTTGCAGGATCCAGTGCCGCTCGGCCCATGAGTGCCGAACGAATGATCTCGTCCCGATCAATCCCAGCGGGAAGGCCTTTGGCCCAGCCCAGGGCCCCTTGGAAGTCGTTCTTAGCCCACGATTGCGCGATGCCCGACAGCGCCTGCTCGCGGTTTGGGCCGGTGATTTTTTCGGCGGTTGCTTTCGCATTGGCAAGTCCCCCGTCGGCCAGGATTGCGAACGCATCCCGCACTTTCGTATCCCAGAAGTTGTCTGACTTTTGTAGACGCGACACAAGCTCGGCGAGCCGCTCAGGCACGCGCCGGGCGATTTCCGGCAAATTGTCCCGCGCCATGCCTTCCCAGCCCGTGCCGCTGGCGAGCAGCGCTCCAACCGCTGTGCGTGCGTCTTGCGCGAGCCACTCCTCCAGGAACTGCTTGCGCTGGCTGGTGTCGGATTTTTTGTCCATGAAAAATGCGAGCCCGCTCTTTGCGTCCAACTGAACCCATTCCGCGATCAACGCCGCGCGAAACGAGCGGCGGCGAAACGGGTCTTTCATGTCGGCGATGGCCTTGTAAATCGCGGGCATGGCTTCGGGCCTGCGCCCATACTTGTCGTGTAAATCGCGCCACTCGCGGAAGAGGGCGGTGTTTTCAAAATCAGGCGTCGAAACTGTCCGGTTGGTGGCAACCCGGAACTGTTTCGACGTTGCTTTTGGCAACGCTGATTCGTGATTCCCAGAAACATAATAACCGACCGGAATGCAAACGGCCGTCACGACCGCGGCCGTGGCGAGAATAGTTTTTGAAGTGCTCATAGCAGCTAAAATCGAACTTGATGTGGAGGTGCTTGCCGCGAAGGCGCTGGCGGCAATGGCCGCGGGCGCAGCAAGCGCACCGATGGCGACCGCTACCGTCATGGTGAACACCGCCGTCGGGGTCGAGCGCTTGAGAACAGTTTCCACGAGACCCGACATGCGATCGCGGAGCATCTCCCGGCCGCGCGCGAGGCGTTGTTTCACCGCGTCTTCGCTGATGGCGAGCGATTCGGCAACCGCGCGCACAGATTGGCCTTCACGATAGAAGAGAATCAGGGGCAAACGGCAAATTTCAGGGAGTTTTGCGAGCGAGTCGCGCACCAATTCCGCCTCTTCTTCCGTCGCCGCAACTTCATCGGGAGCAGGCGATTCGTCCGGCAGAATCTCGACAGCTTCGAGCGGCGCCTCCCCGCGTTTGCGCCGTCGATGACCCAACGCCGCGTTGCGCGCAATTTGTGCCAGCCATGGCCGCAAACGTTCAGGCTCGCGAAGTTCATGAAACTTTCGCCATGCCGTAAGGAATGCCTCCTGGCCCGCATCTTCACTCGCCGCAAAATCCCCTAATATGCTCAGAGCGGTGCCGCAGACCATCGCCTGATGACGCGCAACAATTTCGACGAATGCCCGTTTGTCCCCCTGTCGCGCGGCGAGAACCAGCTCACCATCCGTCCTTTCAGCGTCACCTTTATTCCCTTTTCCCAAGCGATTCATGGTCCAAAATTGATGTTACCACCTAATAGATGCAACCAAATGCATTTCGGTGACAAGGTGGAGTGCGATTACTGTTGGTGGCGCGAGTACCCTTTTTATTATCCTTATCCGCGTAATCCGCCGTAACGACCGGCCTCGCGTGCATCAGGCATGAATGTCTGTAACTCGCTTGACGCGCGCGCAATCACGCGCAGTTGCGCCAGGGAACTGATCTCGCCTTTTGAGCGTGCTTGAACTAGCAGATTACCAAGCGCGGTCGCCTCCGCAGGTCCTGCGATCACCGGCCGATTGCAGGCGTTCGCGGTGAAGGTGTTCAGCACGGTGTTCTTCGACCCGCCACCGACGATGTGGATAACTTCGATGCGAGCGCCGGTGAGTTCCTCAAGCCAGCCGACAACTTTCGCGTACTTCAGCGCGAGGCTTTCGTAGACGCACCGAATGATTTGGCCTTCGCTTTCGGGCATCGGTTGAGAGGTCTCGCGGCAGTATTGCTGGATCGTGGCCGGCATGTCGGGCGGATTTAGGAAGCGAGTGTCGTCGGGATCGATGACCGAGCGAAGCGGTGGCACGTTCATGGCGAGACGGGCCAACTCCGCGTAATCGAATTCCTTGCCGTTCCGCGCGAAGGCTCGCTTGCACTCCTGCACCAGCCACAAGCCCATGATGTTCTTGAGCAAACGATAAGTGCCATCCACGCCGCCTTCATTCGTGAAATTTAATTCCAGTGCCCGCGGCGAAAGCACAGCCTCCTTGACCTCAACGCCAAGCAGCGACCACGTACCCGAACTCAAATATGCCCACGTGCTCTTGCCTGAATGCTCCGTTGGAACCGCCGCAACCGCCGAGGCTGTATCGTGTGTCGCGGGTGCGATAACTTCAATACCTTCGTGCTTTCCCAATTTTGTGCCCGGCGAAATGACTTCAGGAAACATGCCGAGCCGCAGATTGAACCGGCCTAACATGTCGCGCGCCCAATCACGTTTGATGGGGTCCAGGCACTGAGTGGTCGTCGCGTTCGTGAATTCGGTCACGCTAACGCCGCACAGGCACGAATTGAAATAATCGGGAATCATTAGAAAACGATCCGCAACAGCGAGCAACTCGGGATTTGCGGCCTGAAACGCGAGTAGTTGGTAAAGCGAATTGATCTCCATGAACTGCGCGCCGGTCGCGGCAAAGATTTCCGTCCGTGGAACGATCTCAAACGCCTTCGCGAGCACGCCTTGCGTGCGCTGGTCGCGATAATGGAAGGGCAGTCCCAGCAATTCGTCGGACTTCGAAAGCAGCACGAAATCCACCCCCCAAGTGTCCACCCCTACAGAAACAATGCTTTTTCCAAACCTTCGTCGCGCCACTGCGATCCCATTCTGGATCTCCGCCCATAACCGCAAGACATCCCAGCGCATGGTGCCGTTCACATGCACCGGTCCGTTCGGAAAACGATGCAGTTCCTCCATCCGCATAACCTGCCCGTCCCACAAGCCAGCGATTACGCGCCCACTCTCCGCGCCCAGATCGACAGCCAAAAACGTTTGCTGCGGCATGGGTCAAGCATGAATTCAGCGGCTTTGCGCGTTCAAGAAAATCGTATGGGGTCATTTGACCTTCTTTGGTCCTGTGTTACCCTACCATCGAAATATGAGCGCACGAAAAATCGATCGCGATCTTTTCCAGCCCGTAACCGTTCAGACCCAGGCCTCCCAACTCAATCTTCCCGGTAACTCAGTTCGTTTGCGCAAGAATGGAATTGAATTCCGCTCGAATTCGCCCATTCCGCAATGGACTGAGATGGTGATCACCTTGCAGACCCCCACTACTCCGCGCATCCAATGCACCGGCGTGGTCGTGGCTTGCGATGGCAGTCGCCATTCCGGCTACCAGGTGGCCATGTTGTTCACGAGCGTTTCGCGCCAGGTCCAGGCCCAACTGGATTCCTTGGCGCTTTCGGGGCTGGCGTAAGCCGCTGAGATTTCCTAGGTTCAAGGCCGTGGAAATCTTTAAGCGCATCCTTCAAACTGCCGTCGCCGGCGGTGCTTCTGATATTCACGTCAAGGTCGGTGGACCGATCATCTTTCGCATCAATCGGCAACTCATCGCTATTGAGGCACCCGTTCCGACCGAAACCTGGATCAACAACATCGTTGAACTGATTGTGCCGAAGCACGCGCAGAAACGTCTCGAAGAGGAACGCGAAGTGGACTTTTCGTATTTTTTGCCGGGCGTTGGGCGATTTCGTACCAATTGTTTTCAACAGCGCGGTCAGTTCTGTTTGGCGCTGCGTTATGTCAAGACGCAGGTCCCCAGCTTTGAAGAGCTGGGCTTGTTACCGGTGGTGAAATCCATCGCCGAATCTCAACGCGGGATCGTACTGGTGGCGGGTTCCACCGGTAGCGGCAAATCCACAACGCTCGCAGCGATGATCGAGCACATCAACGCAAATAGTAAAAAGCATATCATTACCCTCGAGGACCCGATTGAATATGTGTTCGAGGACAATCAATCCGTGATCGAACAACGCGAAGTCGGGCTGGATACGTCTTCATTTCAGCACGCGCTCAAACATGTTCTGCGGCAGGATCCGGATGTGATTATGGTCGGCGAAATGCGCGACGCTACCAGCTTTCAAGCAGCCATGAGCGCCGCGGATACCGGTCACCTGGTGCTATCGACGCTTCATACGACCTCCGCTGGCATGTCTGTCGGCCGTATTCTGGATTTCTTTAAAGCCGACGAACGCGAACAGGTTCGTCGCCAGCTCGCGGGCACACTGCGCGCCGTGATTTGCCAGCGCATGGTGCCCACGGTTGCCGGAAGCATGACGCCGGCGCTCGAGATCATGATTAACAATGGTACGATCAAAAAGCTCCTCGAAGAAAACCGTCTCGATAAACTTCCTACCGCCATCGAAACCGGCAGCGATGATGGCATGCTCAGCTTCAATCAGGCCCTTTTCAACCTCGTCAAAGAAGGCAAAGTCTCCGAGAAAGACGCCCTCGCCAAAGCCAGCAACGCCCAGGCCCTCGAAATGAACTTCAAAGGCATCTTCCTCGACGAAGGCAAACGCATTCTCAGCTAGGATAGCTCCAAAACGTGGAGTCGCTATCCTGGCGTAAACTACGCGGAAATAGGCGCGATCTTCTGGGCGAGGTATTCTTTCGCGGTGAGATGGCGGGCGTAGTAGCGCTTAAAAGTTTCTAGAAACTTGTCGCCTGCGCTGGGGAAATCTTTGAATGCTATTTTGCGATTCCTTTTGGGTTCGCCTCCGATCTGATAATCGATGACAAGTCGCTGTCTGCCAAGCGTGTCGTCGATACGGCATTTAAGGACCGTCGAGAATAGCAGTGGTGAATCCCAGTCAGACATGACCACTTTCTCGTAATCGACGATGGCAGTAAGACCGCGCGCAGTTTTGAATTCGATTGCGGGAAAATATTTCATCACATGTTGGATCTCGCTTTCGCCTTCGGGCTTAAACCGCCAGGCGAGCGACTCCTGGTGCGCCTTATGAAAAGCGTCCTCAAAGGCTTTCCATTGTTCCGCTTCGTAGGCGGCCGCGCCTTCGATGGCCGAAAACCATGAGTCGGCTTCGGCGGGGAGCGCGGTCGCTTTAAGCGCGGACTGGACGGATTGCAAATCGAGGCCAATGTTCTCCACCCGCCGGCCCAGCGGCGGATGAGAATCAAATGGATGCGGCGTGTCGGATTCGGCCAGCTCGTTGCCGGCCAGGCACGTATTCATGAACGCCGGGAAACCTTTCTCGATCCGGTCAAAGACGTCCATGGTCTCAACGTTTTGCTCTTTGCCGAACAGGTCCTTTTGGATTTTTCCTCGATAATGGCAGTAGGCCGCGATCTTGACCAATGCCTGAGCAATGTCCTGAGGCGAGGTGAGTTCGGCCCCGACTTTATCGGCCCGGAACTCGCGTTGTCGGCTTAGCTTGTTCAGCGAAAGTTGGTACAGGTTCCAGAAGAACAACATGAAATGAAAAATCGGGCGTGAGATGCCGCCCGCGTAAAGCGCTTCCAAATAGTGGACATACTTTCCGAGCAGCGGCGAGATCCGCCGCCCGTAAATCGTGTCCTCTCCGCTGAAGTGCGCCAGTTCATGCGCGAGCACAGCGTCCGCTTCGCTGCGCGACAGCGTCTTCAGGAGCGAAAGACTGGCGAAAAGCGTTCTGCCGCGATACTGCTGCTCACTGACTTTCACCGGATGTTCCGTCACAAAAAAATTGTCGTCGATTCCGACGAAAATATTGTCCGGCGGCGCAATCCTCAGTTTCTCTGCCATTTGCAAAACGCGCCCCCAGAGCGCCGGAGCAGCTTCTTTGGTGACCAACCGGCCGCTGAACTCGTTAAAGGCGGGGAGTTTTCGAAAAATCGCTGCAATAAGCGCCAGCACAGCGCAACCCGCCAGAAGCGCCGCCACTATGATCAACTTGACATAATATCTTTCCGCCCAGAATGCGGTGATCCAGAAGGACAGAGCCACCGCCAGCGCACCCTGGCCGAGCACTTGGATGACAGCAAACCAACGGAGAACATTCCAGCCGACGCGGAGGCTCCAATATTGCGCGGTTTGGGAGCGGAACGAGAAGAGCACTCCGAGCCCCACCGCCACGAAGGCACCGGCGGCGGTGATAAGGCAAACAAGCGCAGTGCGTTTCATCCACCGGAAAATCGCGTAGCGCGTTTTCACGTGGTCAAAATTGGCCTGCAGGCGTTTTGCTTCCGGTTTGTTCGATGCCAGAATTTTGGAAACTGAAACCGAACTGTAGAATTGAATCGCCTTTTCGCGTTGCGCCTCGGTTGCCTTCTGTTCAGTCCGGATTTGTGCCAGCACCGCCTCACGAATGTGCTGATCATAATAGGATTCGACGTGATCGAAAAACCAGAGACCGAAGCCTGGAATCAGGAAGGTGACGAGGGCCGGAAGTAAATAGGACTTGATGAATCCGAGTTTAGAGAAGTCTGATTTGGCTTTGGTTCGCATAAGATTCCCCTTTCGTTTCACGACCTTTCTTGAGCTGATCGCGTTTCACAGTATGAGGCTCGGACACGGAGCCGCTCGAGGGCGAGATTATCGCGTATGCTGCCGGTGGCAAGAGCGCAGTGGGGCGGTTGTTTGCGCTTGTTTCATGCCTCGGGTGTGAGAACCTGTCTAGCGAGGCATCATGAAGAAGAGCATCGTGTTTTTGAGTGTTCTGTGCGTGGTCTTGATTGGTCTCTGCGGCTGGCAGGCGCGCGAGCTTGGCCTGCGCAAACAACAAGCCGTTCGCGCAGAGGTGGCACTTGAGGAGGAACGACGCCTTCGGGGGGAACAGGAAACGGCGTCGCGATATTTGGAGCGCCGTGAGCGGGATTGGCAAGAGAAGGCGATGCAATTGACGGCGCTCGTAGGGAACTTGCGCTCTTCTGAAGCGGCGTATGCGACCAATTACGCGCGCTTGCCGCAAACGTCGAGTACGAGGCCTGCAACGCTAACCAATGATGCCGCCGGCTCGCCGGGCGGCATGTTCGGCAAAGGCATGGGCGAAATGCTGTCCAAAATGATGAAGGACCCAAGTATGCGCGAGATGATGCGCGCGCAGCAAAAGGTGATGCTCAAAAAAATGTATGGCCCGCTGATTGCAGATTTGAATTTGCCTCCGGAACAACAGCAGAAACTCAACGAATTGCTCCTCGACCAACAGATGAAGACCGTTGAGCGATCTAAGGACATCTTCAAAGACGGTGGCATGGACTTGAAAAAGGCGGGTGAGCTTTCGAAGGACGCCGAGAAAGAAAAGGAGACAGCGATCGAGGACCTGCTCGGGCCAGAAAAGTTCGCCGAGTTCCAGGAGTACAAGAAGACTATTTCGGAGCGGATGCAGCTTGGGCAATTTAAGGAAGAAATGCAAACAGCCGGTTCACCGATTGGCGACGAACAAGCCAAACAAATGCTTGCCGTTATGAAGGAAGAACGCGAGCGTTACCCACCGGCCGTCGACAAGAATGATCCATCCGCTGTCTTCGCGGAGGGCGGCATGGAACGACAGATCGAGTGGCAGGAGGAATTGAATCGCCGGGTCCAGGAACGGCTGGGCGAAATCCTTTCCCCTGAGCAGCTAAAGGCCTACGGCGCATCGCAGCAGCAGCAACTCAGCATGCAGAAGTTCGGCATGAAAATGGCGCGCGAGATGTTCGGCAAGGGCGCGGCGCCTCCGGCGGTCGCGCCCCCGGTCGAGAAGTAATCACTCTGACGATCGGCGCTACGAGAGGCGGTCCAGCACATCGCCGTCCCAATCTACTGCCAAACCAATGCGGCGTTCGGCTTCGGCAGCATACGTCTCAGGGCCCATGCTCGCCGAAAGCGCCATCCAACGATCTCCGGTTTCGGTCGATGCTTTGAGCACCGCGGCGAGGCATTGCGCGAGCAATTTCCGAAATGATCGCCGAAACCGGCGCAACGTCGGGGCGTTCAAGCCCATCATCGCGAGCGCATGCCCGCCTTTGTCCTGCACCAGCTTTTGGATGATGTCGCGGGTCGGATAAAAGCCGAGCGCGTAACAGTAAGTGAGGATTCCCAAAAATGTGGCGTTGCGCTCAGAGCGCGGAAACGGCAGCCCCATGGGCCCGATCTGCTCCCAATTCGCATCCGCGACGGCCGCCTGCACGTATCGGCTAAGTCTTTCCGAGTCCAGCAAAGGACTCACGAAGTTCGTTCTGCACCGGTTCATCGGCGCCCGCTCCGCATTGTAATTGAAACTCGTCATATCTGGTGGGAAAACGGATGGCTTCGGGCGTCTTGCATCAATTTTGGCGGATTTTCCTGCGAAATATCGATGCAAGTACGCACAATCGGTTCGTCTTCCCTGCGTGAATGCAGAACTACGACATTACATGCCGATCCCAGGCGGCGCCGAATGCCTCGTAGCAGTTCCCCTGCAAGAATATCATTGCGAATCCACCCCTACTGCTCATTATGATCACACCATGTCCGCCGAGCGGGACGAAGTGAGATTCGAGATTCCTGAGCGCCTCCAGGACCAGCCTGATTTGCTCGCCACCCTCCAGAAGGAACATCATTCCTTTTTGCGGACGGTGTTGATCAGCCGTGGCGCGACCCAGGATGAAGCGGATGACCTCTTAGAGGATTTGTGGGGGGATTGCGTGGGTCAAAGTGAAGACCGCCCTTCGCTGCTCGAGAAATACAGCGGCAAATGCCCGATCCGAAGCTGGCTCGCTACGGTCGTCACGAACCGCCTGGTTGACCTCAAGCGCCGCCAGAAACATCGCGGTGAACTACCGCGCCTGGAATCCGAAGATGCCGATGCCAATCCATTTGAACGGCTTCCCGCGGCGGTTTCCGTCGAGTCGGAGGGCGCGCTGGTGGATTTGTTGAAAAACAGTTTGCAGGCCGCCTTCGCCAACTGCCCTGCAGACGCGATGCTGATGTTGCGGCTGGTATACCTGAACGGCGTCAGCCAGCGCGAAGTCTGCCGCATGTGGGGCTGGCCCGAATATAAGGTGAGCCGTTTCATGTCTCACGCGATGGAAGAAATTGAGACCGCCACTTTGCGCGAGTTGAAGAAACGCGATCGCTGGCTTGATCTTTCGTGGCAGGACTTTGTTGAGCTCTGCGAATCTCACGACATCGGATTTTTATGAGTAAGAGAAAGGCTAACAATGGGTAATCAGTTCACAATTCTAGCGCGGTTTCTGGATCGTTACGGCGATGATGTGGAAGGCCGCTCCATGGAAGATCCCGCGCCCGAAAT
>DATENK010000749.1:0-5915 GCA_035275085.1 Verrucomicrobiia bacterium
GCTCTTGGGTAATTGAGGGTCCTGGATTTTCCAAGTCTTGTCGGAAGCTCGCCGCGCCGCGCTCCGAAGGGCCGCCGGTGCATCATCCCAGGAACCCCCGCGGGCGACGTGCGGGTAAGGCGTCGTGGATTTAACCCACGGGTTTACTTGCAGGGCCTTCGCGAACTGTTCGTAGTTCGGGACATACTGATCGAAACACCATTCGGCAACGTTGCCGTGCATATCGCACAGACCCCACGGATTCGGTTTCTTCCGTCCTACCTTCTGATATTTGAAGTCGCTGTTTTGCTCATACCACGCGTAATCGCGCATCGCTGCGGGATCGTCGCCCCATGAATACGCGGTCGTCGTCCCGGCACGGCAGGCATATTCCCATTCGGCCTCCGTCGGCAGTCGATAAAATTGACCGGTCTTGGCGCTCAACCACTGGCAATACTTAATCGCCGAATGGTGCGTCATGCTGATCGCGGGATACCCGTCCTTTCCCATGCCGAAGCTCATCTCGACGTACGGCTTGGTGGGCCGCGAAACCGCGTCAGAGATTTTGTCGACGTATGGGTCCGTGGCGATCGTGTCCTTAAATTTTCGTTCCTGGTCGGCAAACATAAATAATTCGAACTCGTTCCAGGTCACCTCACATCGGCCCATCCAGAACGGCGACAGTTTGACTTTGTGCTGCGGACCTTCGTCCGCTTTACGCCCTTTCTCCGATGCCGGACTGCCCATTAGATACTCGCCGCCGGGAATAGCCATCATCCCGTACGAAACCTGCGTGCCGGGAATAGTGTTTGTGTAGCTCTTGTGCTCGGCGCTCTTCGCACGGTCGGTGATGAGCTTGTAAATGTTCTCGACGATTGATTTTTCGTCGCCGCCCACTTCCTCGGCCTTTTTCGGCACGAGCGTAACGCCTTCTGGCCAGGCCGCCCCTTGCTCGATCCAGTTCCGCAGCAAATCGATCTTCTCTTTCGGCAAGGGGCCGCCTTTGTTCTTCGGCGGCATTAAATCGTCATGGTCCGGATCCAGCGTGGTGCTGGTGTAAACCTTACTTTTGTTCGGTTGAAAAGGGACGATGTCCTTGAACGCATCGGATTTATTATCGAGGCGCAAATCAGACTTCGCGTGCCCTTCTCGATGGCACGCCACGCAATTCAATTCCAGGAGCGGCTGAATGTCTTTCGTAAAGTTCACCCGCGCTACTTGCTTCAGCATCACATTGTCGGGCCACGAAGCGCCTTGCTCAATCCATAGGCGCAAGCGTTCTGTCTGTTCTTTCGACAGCCGATCGCCTTTGGGCGGCATGATGTCGTCGTGGCCGGCCGGCAGAATCGTGCTCGTGTACATGCGGCTCATCTGCGGTTTGCCGGGCACAAGCGCCGGGCCATTCTCGCCGCCCTTGAGCGCGCCCGCACGACTATCCAGGCGCAGATCCGCCTTCGGTTTTTCCGGGCCGTGACAACTCAGACACGCGGACTCGATGATCGGTTTCACTTCCAGCGCAAAATCGATTTTCTCGGCGGCGGTTGCGTTCGCGAGCCCGGCGAACGCGGCGATGACGGATGCGGCAGCGATTCTCATGTCAGAACTTTGACGCAGAATTTGCGAGGGGCTATCACCGGATGTCGAGCAGTTTACGCATGGGCAAAAAACTCCATGGGGTGTTTTTACGATGTATTTAAAGTACTTGGCAATTCAATGACTTATAGTAAATTCCGCCTCGCATAACCGCTCTGCCGGGCAGAGCGGTGAAAAATGGTAACAACTAAAAGGGAAAATATGAAACTGTTCTCGTTAATACTGTTGGTTGCGTGCGTCGCGCTCGTCGGCTGCCAGAAGTCGGAAGAACCGGCTGCCGGTTCGTCGTCCACGTCGACTAACGCTCCCGCCAAGTAGGCAAGTGGAGCGATCATCCACGGGGTGAGTGACCGTTGGCGTGGATGATGTCAGTGCACACATTTGGGCCGGCCATTATGAGCAAGAGTTTCATACTTTTGATTCTGGTGGCCGGCCTGTTTGTGGCCTGCAAAAAAAGCCAGGACACAACTTCCTCCGGAACCAGCAATCCTCCGCCTGCGTCCGCTTCGGGTAATCCGGTCACCGCGCCCGCGGATTATTTGGGGGCCATCGCGAAGGGAAAAAAGACCGCGGACGCAAAGATCGAGACAGCCTCCATCAACAAGGCAGCGCAAATGTTTTACGTCCAGGAAGGCCGCTATCCCAAGGACCTCAATGAACTCGTGCGGCCCGACTACTTGCCTCAATTGCCCACACCTCCGCCGGGGATGAAATTCGATTATAATCCCAAGACCGGCGAAGTGAAGGTCGTGCCGCAGTAAACCTGAGGTTTCAAACCTTCGACGCTGCGCTCGGTTTCCCGGTGCTGTCCCGGATGACGATTTCGGCGGGCAGGCGTTGCGTTTCCGGCCGTTCGTTGCGCAATAACCTGGCCATTTGATCCATCGCCGCGGCGCCGAGACGCAATTTGGGCTGGCGCACGGTGGTCAAAGGCACGCGGAAGTGTTCGCTTACCAGGACATTTCCGAAGCCGACAATCGACAGGTCGTCAGGGATTTTCAGGCCTTGCTTCAGGAAGATTGTTGCTGCCCCGATGGCGACCAAATCGTTCACCGCCTGGATGGCCGTTGCCGAGGGGCGCTCGTCCAGCAGTTGCAAAGCGGCTTTCTCACCTTCTTCAATGGTGCTGCCGGCCGTGAAAATCAATCGATCGTCCCATTGAATATTTTCCTCGCGCAACGCGCGACGATAGCCCTCCAGCCGCTCTTGGGAGGAAGGTGCGACGGGCGGGCCCGTAAAAAATGCGATCCGCCGATGTCCGAGGCCGATCAGATGTTTAGTCGCAAGATAGCTGGCGCTGGCATCGTCGGTTTCGACGTTCGCGAATTTTTCGCAGAAGGGCGCGCGATGTCCAAGCAGAACGGTTGGCACATTGCGCCGCTGCAGCTCGTCGTAAATAGGTGCCGTCGGTTCCATGCGATAGACGGGCGCGAGGAAAAGGCCATCGATCCGGCGCGATAACATCCGGCGCACAACCATTTCTTCGCGTTCGGGAATATTCAGCGAATGCGCGACCAGCAGATCGTAGGCGGCCTCGTGCGCCTGGTCCTCGATCGCCATGACGACACGCGCGTAAACGGGATTCGTGGCGGCGGGTATGACAAGGCCGAACAGTTTGGTGCGCTTGTAGCGCAAGCCTTGCGCCACACTGTCCGGCGTGTAACCCATTTGCTCGGCCAATTGCCGGACGCGCAACTTGGTGTTGGTGGAGATGTCAGGCGCATCGCGCATGACCTTGGATACGGTCATGACCGAGACGCCGGCGCGATCTGCAATGTCCTTGAGGCGAATCATACGGTGGCCCCTCGCCAGCCGAGTTTGCGGCGCAAGGTGTCGAAGAATGAACTGCCTGCGAGGTGCAGCAGGCGAATATCGTGGCGGCTGCGGCGAATCGTGATCTCGTCGCCGGCAGCCAATTTCGTGGGCGGCTGGCCATCCGCGCTGAGGATGGTTTCGACCCGCTCGGATAGAGGCTTGACCATGATGGTCGAGTTAAGCCCGATGATCACCGAGCGATTCGAAAGCGTGTGCGGACAAATGGGAGTGATCGCGAAGACTTCGGCGTCCGGGCTGATGATGGCGCCGCCGGCTGCCAATGAATATGCCGTTGATCCGGTCGGCGAGCACACGATCAATCCATCGCACCGATAGCGCGTGAAAGCTTCGCCGTTCACGGCGACATCGAGTTCGATTAATCGCGGTAATGGGCCGCGCGTGATCACGAAATCATTCAGTGCCAGTTTGGTGAAGGACGGCCCGATCGCTTCGATCAGCGGCCGCGTTTCCAATTGCGTTTTGCCGGCCCAAATTTCGTCCAGCGCCTGCGAGAGTTGATGTGCCTGCACGTCGGTCAGGAAACCGAGTGAGCCGGTGTTGATGCCGACGATCGGCGTATTGGAGCCTGCAATCTCGCGCGCCACGCGCAACATGGTGCCGTCGCCGCCGAAGACCATGATCAGGTCCGCCGATTTGGCGAGCTTGGCCATGTCGTCGTCCACCAACGCGGCGCGACCGGACTTTTCGATGAACGCAATGGCAGCAGTGACGAGCTCGCGGGACGACTCCTTTTCGGGATTCGCAACCAGCCCCACGCGCGTGATTGTGTCAGCCAATTTTTTCAAGCAGCACCAAAAATTCTTTGTTCCCGGCTGGGCCGAGCAACGGCGATTCCGCGACACCGGTCCAACGCAGTGGCAACTTTGCCTCGACAAATGCCTGCAGTTCGCGCAGCACACGGTCGTGTACTGCCGGATCGGTGATCACCCCGGCGCCTTTGTCCGCCTCGGCTTTGCCGGCTTCGAACTGCGGCTTGATCAATGCCACGATCTTACCGGAGGGTTGCACCAAATCAACGGCGGCGGGAAGAATTTTTTGCAGCGAAATGAAGGAGCAATCCACCGTCACAATGTCCGCAGGCACGGGAAAACGGTCCGGCCGCAAATCACGCGCGTTGGTTTTTTCCCTGACGCCAACGCGAGCATCGTGACGCAACTTCCATGCGAGTTGCCCTGTGCCGACGTCGACCGCGTACACTTTTTTTGCTCCATGTTGCAGCAGACAATCTGTAAACCCGCCGGTCGATGCGCCGAGATCGATGGCAACTTTGCCGGCGACATCGATGCCGAAATGCGTGAGCGCGTGCTCGAGCTTGTGACCGCCGCGGCTGACGTATTTTTCCGGCATGTCGAGCGAAAGTTCATCGTCCGCGGACACAGAATCGCTGGGCTTACGCGCAGTCTGTTGATTCACACGCACCTGGCCGGCCATGATAGCACGCTTCGCTTTTTCGCGGCTATCGCAAAGGCCGCGTTCGACGAGTTCCTGGTCCAGCCGTTTCATCCTGGGGGTGAAGATACCGTAATTTGCCCGGATTAAACGGCGGAAAACGCCGCGGGTGACTAGATTTTCAGCTTGAACTGCTCGCCTTTTTTTAGCGAGAGCGCGAAGGCTGCGAGGAGCCGCGGGATTTGTTCGAGGTCTTTGAGGCTGACGACTTCAACGGGTGAATGCATGTATCGATTAGGCAGGCTGACCAATGCCGACGCAATGCCACCTCGTGTCCAGAAAATGTCATCAGTATCAGTGCCGCTGGTGGCGGACATGGCTTCATGCTGCAGCGGGATTTTCTCTTGTTTGGCGGCTTGTTCAAGACGTTCCACCACGTCGGGATGGTTGCAGCCGCCATGCGTGAGCGTTGGTCCTCCCCCAATTCTAATCGCGCCATGCATCTGTTGGTTCACCGTGGGGTAATCGGTCGCGTGCGTAACATCCACAACAACTGCGGCGTGGGGTTGTAAGCTATATGCAATTTGCCGGGCACCCAGGGAGCCGACTTCCTCCATCACGTTGGAGACGGCGCAAACTTCCGCCTGCAGCTTTTTGCGGCCTTCCTTGAGCAGGCGTATCGCTTCGATAACGGCGAAGGTCCCGATGCGATTGTCGAACGCGCGCGAGACGGCAAGATCGCCGCGCAGCAAGTCGAAGGTGTCTTCGAGCGTCACAGGGTCGCCGATTTGAATGAGCTTGTCGGCCTCCTCTTTTTTTCCGACGCCGATATCGATGAACAGATCGTGGATTTCGGGGGTCTTGCGGTCTTTTTCCGTCTTTGTGAGGTGCGGTGGAACATTGCCAACCACACCTTTCACGGGGCCCTTTCGGGTATGAATGATGACACGTTGCGCGCGTGTGATCGCCGGGTCGATACCGCCGATTTTGCGAACGTAAATGAATCCTTCAGGGTTGATGAAATTGACGGCCATGGCGATTTCATCTGCATGGCCAGCCAGCATGAGGCGCGGTGAACCCCCTTTGTTAAGGACCGCGACGCTGTTTCCATACGCGTC
>DATENK010000750.1:0-11992 GCA_035275085.1 Verrucomicrobiia bacterium
TGATCGCGCGGATAAAACCCACGGGCTATTACGGTTTGCGCTATTTCATGGTTCCGACCCCGGGTGCCCTGAACCAGCAAGGTGTCCCGGTGCTTGGGCCGATTGTCACCGAAGCGCAACACACGCCCAAAGTGCCATTGGATAATGAAGATGTCGTTGTCACGGCAAATATCCGGCGAGCCTTCGCGGATGTTACTTCGACGGCGCTGCGTTACCGCGTCATGTATGGCGCCGAAGTTGAAGTGCCCATGCTGGACGACGGGCTTCATGGTGATGGCGGTCCCAACGATGGCGTCTATGGCGCAAGCATCCCGGCCAGCGCAGCGTCCTCGGGGCAAATGATCCGCTGGTACATTCGCGCGACCGACGCGAGCAACGTGATGACCCGCATTCCGATCTTTGCGGAGCCGCTGCGCTCGCCGGAATACATGGGGACCATGGTTTACCAGCAGCAAACCAACAATCTGGAAATTTTACACATGTTCGTTCAAAGTCCCACCGCGGCTGAGTCTGTCAATGGCACGCGGGCATCGCTGTTTTTCCTGGGCGAGTTCTACGACAACGTGGGCATCAATCGCCACGGTCAATCCAGCGGCGGATTTCCAAAGAAGAGTTTCGATGTCGATTTTCATCGTGGCTACAATTTCCGCTGGTCACTGGCAGAAAAGAAGGTGGACGACATCAACCTGCTAACCACCTATCCCGACAAGGCACATGTTCGGAATGCGCTGGCCTATGAACTTTTCCGCGACGCCGGCCTTCCCTATCACTTTGTTCTTCCCGTGAGGGTGCATCAGAACGGCCAATTCTGGGGCGATATTCATATGGTCGAAAACGGCGATGACAATTATCTCGACCGGCTTGGCCTGGACCCGCAGGGGGCACTCTACAAAATGTACAATACTCTCTTCGTGGCCGACGGCGAAAAGAAGACCCGCAAGAATGAGGGATTTCAGGATTTGCAGGCGTTGATTAATGGCGTGACGTTGGCGGACATCAACGCGCGCACTGCGTTCTTATATGACAATATAGACGTCCCCGAATGCATCAACTACCTCGCGGCGCAAACCATGAGCGGCAACGTCGATTGCTGCCATAAGAATTACTATCTCTATCGCGACACCCTGGGAAATCTTGAATGGAAAATTCTGCCCTGGGACATTGACTTAAGCTTTGGCCGCGTGTGGAGCGGGACCCCGACGTACTGGGACGATTTTCTGTACTTCGACACGGGTTTGCGCGTCGGGAACAACAACAGCCTGATGTCCGCGATTTATGGCACGCCCGCGCTTTTGCAGATGTACCAGCGCCGGATGCGCACGTTGATGGAGCAATTAATTCAACCGCCCGGAACACCAACAAGCCAGGGCCGGTTGGAGCAGCGTATCGATGAGTTGCTCGCCGCGATCGCTCCCGATGCGGCGCTCGATCTTGCGAAGTGGGGCACCTGGTGCTGCGGACAGGTAGGACCGTTTACGCAGAGCACCATTCCCCAGGCGTCCAGCTACCAAACGATGGCCCAGGCGTGCAGCCAGATAAAGACCAACTATTTGCCGCAGCGCCGGAACTTCCTGTTCTCCCAGGCGGAGATTCCCGGTGCCATGCCGACTAATCCCGTGATCAACGTTGCCGCGATCGACTATCGGCCATCGTCCGGAAACCAATTGCAGGAATACATAGAGGTGCGCAATCCCAATACCTTCGCGGTCGACATCTCGGGTTGGCGCATCGCCGGCGGAATTGATTACACTTTCTCGCCTGGCGTAGTCATTCCTGCAAACGGCACGTTATATGTCTCGCCTGATGTCCGGGCCTTTCGCGCGCGCGCGACCGCTCCGCGAGGCGGCATGGGACTCTTCGTCCAGGGCAACTACAAGGGACAACTCTCCGCGCGCGGCGAAACGGTCCAGATCATCGATCGCTACGGCCGAACGGTTGTTTCAACCAACTACCCGCCTAACTCCAGCCCGGCGCAGGATTACTTGCGCATCACTGAACTGATGTACCACCCGTCCGCGATAGTAGGCCAATTGACCGATGCCGACGAATTCGAATACGTCGAGCTGAAGAATGTCGGGCCGGTAACGCTCAACCTCAATGGAGTTCGCTTCTCTAACGGCATCGCGTTTGATTTTACCGGCAGCGCGGTGACGAACTTGCCGCCAGGGGAATCGGTGTTGATTGTGAAGAACGCCGCGGCATTCGCAGCGCGCTATGGAGGCGGGTATTCAATCGCCGGCCAGTATGAGGGTTACCTCGATAATTCTGGTGAGCGTCTGCAATTGATCGACGCGTTTGGCGAGGAGATTCTTGATTTCGACTACAACAATTCCTGGTATCCAATCACCGACGGATTGGGCTTCTCGCTCGTCGTCGTTAACGAGAATGCCGCGCCCGACGATTGGACGCGCAAAGCGCAATGGCGTCCGAGCAGTGACATGCTCGGCTCACCCGGAGAGCCTGATCCGCAGCGTCCGACCTTTTCGCCCGTGTTGATCAATGAAGCGCTCACACGCACCTTCGAAGTGCCGGACAGCATCGAACTTTATAATCCGGGGACGAATGCTGTCGACGTTAGTGGCTGGTTTTTGACCGATGACTTCGCCACGCCGTATAAATTCCGTATCCCGGACGGCACGATCATCAACGCGGGCGGATACCTGGTTTACACGGAGAACGATTTCAATCCGAACCCTGGCGTGCCGCCGAGCTTTGCGTTGAGTTCCTCAGATGACGAAGTGTACCTCTTCGGCGCGGAACTTAATGGCGACCTGACGGGCTACGTGCATGGATTTCATTTCGGGGCCGCGGAAGAAGAAGTTCCGTTCGGCCGTTATGTCACCAGCGATGCGAAAGAACATTTCGTGGCGCAGATCGCGGGCACGCCGAACGCCGCGAACGCTGGGCCGAAGGTCGGTCCCATCGTCATTTCAGAAATCATGTATCGCCCGCCGGACGTTGGCACCAATGACAATACCGCTCATGAATACATCGAGTTGCTGAACATCAGCACCAACGCCGTGCCGCTGTTCGACCCGGACGTGCCGACAAATACATGGCAGTTGACGGCTGGAGCGGACTTTGTTTTCCCGACGAACGTATGGCTGAACCCGGGAGAGGCGTTGCTCGTGGTTACTTTTGCGCCGACCAATGCCGCGCTGCTGGCGAATTTCCGGACCACTTACGGTGTGGCTCCCAGCGTGCAGGTGTTTGGCCCTTATTCGGGCAAACTCAATAATGACAGTGACACGGTCAATCTTCGCAAGCCAACGCCACCGATTGTTTTCCCTGAACCGGCGGTAACGCTTTATCCACTGGTAGACGGCATCGATTATGAAGACGCGGCGCCATGGCCGAGGGCAGCGGATGGCCTGGGCTATTCGTTGCAACGATGGGACGCTGCCGCATTCGGCAATGACCCGGCGAACTGGACTGCCGCGCGGCCAACGCCGGGTGCCACGACGTTCACCAACGGAACCCGCCCGCAAATTACCTCGCAGCCACAGAGCCGCACCGTCCTGGTCGGCAAAAGCCCAATCATCACCGCAACCGTCAGCGGCAGCGGTCCACTTGCATATCAATGGCGCCTGAACGGTACAAACATCCCGGGCGGCACCAGCTTGTCCTTGCAATTGACGAACGTGCAGCTGCAACACGCGGGCGATTATGAATTGATCGTCAGCAATGCGGTCGGGGTGGTCTTCAGTGACAAAGCAACCATCGTGGTGCGCTTCCCGGTCCTGATTTCGCAACATCCTCAAACGAGAGACGTGTATGTTCAACCGGATCCGAAAGCGGCCCCAACCACCAATGTGACATTCAGCGTGCAAGCTTCCAGCATAGCTCCCATGCAGTATCAATGGCGCCGCAACACCAATGATATTTCCGGCGCAACGGGCGCGAGTTACACGATTGTCGATGTGAGGACGAATGACTTTGGGGCCTATTCCGTCGTGATCAGCGACGACGTCAGTACCGTTGAAAGCACGAATGCCTGGTTGTATCCGCTGATCGATCCTTTGTTTACTGAGCAGCCGATCGGTCAATCGGTGCCGGTGAATGGCACCTTCGCACTTAGCGCGCAGGTCAGCGGCTGGCCGCCACCCTTCACGTTCGACTTGCGTTTGGGCGCCGGCACGCCGCAAACGACGACCGGCGACGCTCCGTATGCGTTCTTCACGATCGTCGCGCCGAACACGGTCGGCACCGTGAGCTACCGCGTTATTGCCCGCAACCGGGCTTTGCCGAGCGGGCGGGCGTCGGCTTTTGCCCCAATTACGACATTAGCTGACGCCGACGGCGATGGCATTCCGGATTCGTGGGAAACGGGATACGGCCTCTCCGATCCCCTCGCCGATGCGGATGCCGATGGCCTGTCCAATCGCGACGAGTATCAAGCCGGCACGGACCCGACCAACAGCTTGAGCACCCTGAAGATCAATTCCGTAACCTGGACCGGCGGCTCCGTGCGCATGCAATTTCAGGCCATGTCCAACAAGACCTACGCCCTCCAGTACAAGGGCTCACTCAATGACACTACGTGGCAGACCGTGAACAGCAGCGTCGCCCGCCGCACCAATTACTCCGCGATCATGCTCGATCCCGCGCCCGGCACCACCCGCTTTTACCGCCTCGTGACGCCGCGCCAATAACGGCCTCTCGATCGTAACGCCGGTCTCCAGACCGGCAAATTGCGAGACATTCCTGTCTCGGTCCGCAACCTTACCAATTCTCAAACAGAGCCGCGACCGTAAGGGAGCGTCCATCCTCCGTCCTCCGACCCAGGTACCCGGAAAGATCTCCGCTAAATGCTTATCGCTGCGCCCTCCACTCTCCATTTCCCTTGCCAGCTCCGGGTTTCGAAGAAAAAATCGATCGCATTCACATGGAGAAAAAAGAAGGCCTTTTTAGTGGTAACTGCAATTCGCCAGATGAAACACTTTCTGCGACAACGCCGCTCAGGGGTTAAAACCCTCTCCCCGGCATTTGTCCGGCCCGTTCTTTGACATTCTAAAAACAGAAGCCGCGACCGTAAGGAGCGTTTAGCGCTGGCGCGCCGCACGTCGGGCAGTGCGGCGCGCTGCGCCCGACGGATTGGCGGCTTGAGCATTTACGGAGAGAACACGCGAAAGATATCGACTTGGTTCGTCAGCGGTATCGGACCGAAATGAATATTTCCACCGCTGTCGCCGGTATTCCCTGACCCGAGGTTCTCCCACTCCTGTTCCCCATTGGGCCTATGCTGTAGCCGAAAGAAGCTTCCCGGAGGCGCTCCATATCGGATGAATCCGCTCGCGCCACCTTTTTCGATCACTAAGTGCCCAGCCTCATATGCTCCCACATCACAAAACTTCCCTTGAGGGCGTTTAACGGCGCGCTGGTCAGTCGCGGCCGCAAAAGCATCGCTGCCGCGGTTCAGCGCTGGGCTCGTGGCCAGCAGCGCGGCTGTCATTGTCCATCCTCCATTGTCAGCTAGCGATTGCAGGCCGGCATCCTGGTTCTTCATGCTCACAGCGTTCGTGAAGCACGCACTCTGGTCCGAGCAAATGTTAACACCCAGATCGATCAATGGCCCGGAGCAATTCGTCGATCCCTCGCTGCGCGAAAAGATTGAGTTCGCTGCCCGAACGTTCCCGCCCGCGACAGACAGCGCGCCGCCTGGACTCGCCCCCGGGATTCCGTTGGTGCCGAACGGGGCTGTGCGCGATCCTTCGCCGCCACCTGGCCCACCGAATCCGTATGTACCGGCACTGACCGCATTCCCATCGAAGGTGCAGTGCACAACCACTGAGGTGCCACCGGCCGTGTACAAGCCCGCGCCGGCAGCTGTCCCGCCATTGCCCCCCGCGCCGCCGGCCGTACCTGGGCGTGGGGGTGGGAAGCAAAAAGCGGAAGGACACGTGCCGCCACGACCTCCAGAACTCCCCGCACCACCGACAAGCGCATGGCTGACGACCGTGCAATTGGTGAGAAATGCGGCGGCGGAATTGAAAATCGCCCCTCCGGCCGCCAAACCGCCAGACCCGCCATTCCCACCCGGAACCATACGATCTGTATTGTTACTTCCGCCCGAACCCCCGTTCCCTCCGCTGCCGGCGTTATTTGCAAAGGTACAGTTCACCAACGAAAGCCAGCCCTGGTTGAAGATCACCGCCCCCGCCATGGAGCCGCCTGCCCCGCCAGGCCCTGGAGTATAGTCAAAGGCGTCCCAGCCCTGCCCACCGGATCCGCCGGTCGCGACGTTGTTCATGAACGTGCATTCGCTTAGGTAAAGCATCCCTGCGTTATACAGCACTGCGCCATTTACGGATCCACCCAAAAACCCAGCGCTGTGACCTATCCAGCCGGCCGCGCCGAGGCCACCGGAAGCACCGTCGTGCAAAAACTGGCAGCGTTGCACGGCCCCCGTCCCCGAGCTATAGATCGCGCCTCCGAAAGCGTCAGCGCCGAGTCCAAAAAAAGCAGTTTGCGAATCAGGGGCACCATTGCCACCCCGGGCCCAGTTGTCTTGAAACAGGCAATTAACAATTTGTAGCGTCCCGCCCTCCATGCAAATCGCTCCTCCGGACGCACTCTGAGCGCGGGAACGAGCATTGCTTGAAAAAGCAACGTTGGAAGTGAACACGCAGCCGCTAACAATCACGATCCCTCCGCGGCTGTAGATAGCGCCGCCAACTCCAGGACTGCCTTCCCCCGTCGACATCGCATTATTCGAAACTATCGCGACACCGTCGAGCACGAGGCGGCCACTTTCATTCGAAATAGCCCCGCCATAGGACGCCAACCCACGGGTGATTTGGAGACTTGCCAACGCAAGTTCCACGCCCGGCGAGACGTTGAACAACCGGGTTTGATCGTTCCCGCTGATCGTTACCATCGCTCCGACCCCGGTCAGGGCCACGTTCGTCGACACCGTAATCGCCTGGGTGAGGGTGATCGTGCCGCTGCAACCGAAGGAGACCACGCCGCCCTGGCTCATCGCCGCGCGCAAATTGGCATCATCGCAAACTGATACGACCGCCGCATTTGCGCAAAGGGAGAAAGATAACTCGGAACTCAGAAGAAGGACTAACGGGCGCCTCATAAGTACTTACGCTTGCCAGAGTATAACCCTGGGCGAACCGCGTCAATATCGCCCATAACTGCGATTCGGGTCACCACCTGATTTTGGACACGCTTGTCGCGACGTAAGATCCGTTCGTATGGTACCAGTACGCAATCTAAGGAAGTGTTGAGAATCGGTAGAACCGCTGCGCTGCTGACGCCGAGTTGTAATAGTCTTCTAATCCTGAGAAAAATTTTCCTGCCGTTCTTCCCACCTTATCGCACATCCGTCTTGCGGATTTGCTCTTCGCACTTGGCAATGACGTCAGGCGGTGCTGTGACGACGATCGTATTTTTCACGGTCGAGATCGAGAAATGCGCGATGACGCGCTCAGGGGCGGTGGCGACAAGCGTCTGTCCTTCCTTCGATATCCAAAATCGCCCATTCCGGACTTGCGGCCCGCTCACGAGTGCATTTGCCATGCTTACCTTTGCCTGATCGACCGTAAGATACTTCAAAGCAAACTGCTGCTCCATTATCCAGCCCTTCTCTGCCAGGGCCTTTCGATGCGCTTCGATCCTGGCCGCATGCTCACGTTCCTTACGCGCGGGCAACTTCCTTGCCATACCGCAAAAGCGGCAAAGGCGGTCAATAAATCGGTTATCCGCGAGGCATTTTGCGGCTGACAAATATTCGCGCTTATTCCACTCGACCGAACCTGACTTCGGCTGCCGAATGATTATGACGCCCACGGCAATCACGATGGCTGCAGTCAGCCCTATGACAATCCATCTCTTCGTGGGATGGACTCTGTCATGGTTTGGCCGGCGTGGAAAGGGTGACGTGATGCGGGATGCGTAATCGATGGGGGGCCGCTGGGGCCGCTCAGCACTTTCGGAAAAAGGGGCTGAAACGTTACATTAACGATAAAGGTTAGAAACCCTGCCAAAACGAACACCAGGTCAGTAACTGAGATCCCTCGCTTAGCGGATTCCGCATTATGAAAATTATGCCGCTTGTGAACCGCCGATCCCGTGCTAAAATCCCCCCATGAAATCCCTTGGGGTGTTCGTGACCGTTCTGTGTCTGCTGGCAGTTGATGCAAAGGCTATTCGCGTCAGCTTTGCGGACACCTCGGACACCAGCACCTATTTCACTGTCGATTGGAGCGACGGCTTTCTGACGGGACCGAATGGCAATTACGACTTTCGTTCGTCGACGCCAGCGGGGTGGTCGTTTACGGTGGATCGAAATGCTTTCCCCAGGAGTTTCCTTAATTTCTATTTCGTGCCCAACCCTGCGTTGATTTATTTTTCGCTGTGGTGGCTCGACCCCACCGGCCTGGCAAATACCCTGGACCAATACATCATCGAGACGCCGGATTACGTAAAAGTTGTTTCCCAGACGGCGACCGCGATTACTTTTGACCTGGACCGCGAAATCCCTAGCACCCACGACACGGGCAATATCATTGCCGCGCCGGACACGGGCAGCACACTGGCCCTGCTCTCCCTGGCTTTGGCCCCGATTCTGTTTTTTCATTTACGCTCCAGGTCGCAGCGTAGCGCCGGCATTCGCGTGCGATAGATTAGTTATTCAACATCAGCTTCAGCCGCTGTCCTTCATCCTTCTGATGGCTTCCAATTCTTCCCAGCGGCTGTAGAGCTGGGCGAGGTTGGCTTTGGCGGTGGCAAGGTCGGTCTTGAGCTGGTTGGTTTGCACGGCGTGGGTGCGGTGGAAATCGGGCGAGGAAAAGAGCGATTCAATGCGCGCAATCTCGGATTCGGTTTCGAGGATACGATTTTCCATGCCGTCGAGTTCTTTGGTCTCTTTCCAAGTGAGTTTGCGGGGCTTGGGTGGAGAAGACGTGGGGACGCGGGAAACGGCGGGAAGAGGCTCGCGGGTACGCTCCGGTGAGCGAGGATGCTCGCGCTCGGCACGCGCGCGCTTTTCGAGGTAGTAATCATAGTTACCGCGGCTGTGGGCGATGCGTTGGTTGCCTTCAAAGGCGAGAATGTCGGTGCAGACGCGGTTGAGGAAATAGCGGTCATGGCTGACGACCAGAACGACTCCGGGAAAGCCGATCAAGGCTTCCTCCAGTACGCGCAAGGTCGGAAGATCGAGGTCGTTGGTGGGCTCGTCGAGAATCAGGAAGTTGCCCCCTTGTTTGAGGATCCGCGCGAGTAACAGCCGGCTGCGTTCGCCGCCGGAGAGGTGTTTGACCTGGCGGCTGATGCGTTCGTCCGCAAATAGAAATCGTTTGAGATACGCACGCAGGGACAGCCGCGCCTCTCCCCACGCCACCCATTCGGTGCCGTCGCTGACTTCTTCGAGCGCGGTCAGTTCCTCGCGAAGCTGGAACCGGCCCTGATCGACGTAATTGAAGCACGTGAGCTGTCCGACTTTGACGGTGCCCTCGGTCGGTTGGATCTGGCCCATGATGGTTTTCAGCAACGTCGTCTTCCCCAGGCCGTTGCGACCGGCGACGCCGACGCGCATGCCGTTTTCGAACGTGAAATCGAAACCGCGGAACAGAGTGTTCCCGCCGAGCGTGACGCCGACCCGGTGGCAGTCCACCACGCGATTGCCAAGCGGCGGCGGCGGCGGAATGCACAGCTCAACTTCCTCCTCCACGCCGGGCCCGGCCTGCGCGGCAACTTCGTCAAATTTTTCGAAACGGATTTTTGATTTGGTGCGTTGCGCCGGCGGGCCGCGGCGCACCCATTCCAATTCGCGGCGCAAAAACATCTGGCGCTTGTGCTCGACAACCGCGTCGGCGGCCTGGCGCTCGGCTTTGTCCAGCAGGTAGTCCGTATAATTCCCTTCATGCGAGAAGAAGCGGCCGTCGGAAAGTTCGACTACGCGGCGGGCGACTCGGTCCAGAAAATAGCGGTCATGCGTGACGACGAGAAAGGTGCCGTTGAAATTTTCCAAAAATTCCGCCACCCATTCGATCGATTCGGGATCGAGATGGTTGGTGGGTTCGTCGAGAATCAGGAAATCCGGTCGCGAAACAATGGCGCGCGCCATGGCCACACGACGTTTTTCGCCGCCGGAAAGCGAATCAACCCGCCGCTCTCCGTCCGGGCAATTCAGGTGCGAAAGGGTGGTTTTAATCCGGTGATCGAGCGACCAGCCATCGAGAGCGACGATGCGTTCTTCCAATTCGGCGTGACGTGTGGCGGCGGCGGGGAGCGCTTCGAACTCAGCGATGCAATCGAGCACGTGTTGTGCGCCGCCGCGGACGTTTTCGTACACGGTCCATTGCGGATCGAGCGTGAACTCCTGCGGCAAGTAACTGATTACGAGGTTCCGGCGCTGCGTCACCGTGCCGCTGTCCGGCGTTTGCAGGCCGGCGATGATCTTGAGAAAAGTAGTCTTCCCGCAGCCGTTTCGGCCCACGAGCCCGACGCGGTCGTGCTCTTCAAAGGCGAGCGTAGCGCAATCGAGCACCCTTTGCTCGTGATAGCGCACGACGAGATCCGTCGCGATCAGCACGGTCGACATCGCAGCAAATTACATTCAGACAGAGCACCTCCAAAGCGAAATTGCCCTGATGGCATCGAGAGTCGCTGACGGTCAAGAGCTTCGCTTCAGAGTCATTTGCCAACACACGAAGTTCGCAGTCGATTGATGCTCTCCGCGCCAAGCACGTTTCCCGCAAGCAGTTTTTGTTGGCCTCTGCCGCATGCATGAAGCGCCATTTGCAGCTCGGTAATGCTTCCGGCGGTCTATTGCGCCAGAGCGCGCCTGGCGCCACTGGACGCAGATCGGGTCGCGCATATATTTCGGGAAAGACCCCATAGCAGTGGGAGTTTTTGCGACGAGGGTAGCAATGCCTTGACTTGAAAGGTGAGACGTGCTCGGCGGCTTCCAAGGGTAACGGGTGCTTCCGGGGAACTGTTAGTGGTCAATGCCGGCGGGGAAAGGACATCCCAGTAGTAATACGGTATTCACCTACTTACATATTAACTAGGGGATATATAAAAAGGCAGGCGTATGTCGCAGGCTAATGCGTTTGGGGAGGCGGATACTATTCTCCTTGCGGAAGATAATGAGGACCACATCCATTTCATCAAACGGTCGTTCATGCATGCGCGATTCCTGAACCCCATTCAGGTGACGCGCGATGGCTTCGAGACGATTGCTTACCTAAACGGGGACGGCAAGTTCTCTGACAGGGCGCAATATCCCTTTCCGGCCTTGCTGCTGCTGGACCTGAAAATGCTCAACAAAGACGGCTTCGAGGTAATGGAATGGATTCGCGGGCAAAACACCCTCCCAAAGCTGCAAATCATCGCGCTGACGAACTCGGATCGGATTTTCGATGTCAAACGCGCGTACGCGCTGGGCGCCGCCGGCTTCCTGACCAAGCCGATGAATCTTCACGAATTTATTCAACTCGGTCCGGCCATCCGAGGGTTTTGGCTTTGGAACAGCCGCGAGGTGGCAATGGAGCAACCGGTGCCGCAGCGGGCGCAGAATTGCCCTCCGGCGGCTGCGCTGCCGGTTTTGCCGCTTGCTGAAATGGTGGGGCCTTCACCGGCGCCCCGGTGCGCACCAACCCAGCATGTGGCTGCCTGAAAGGAGGCGCGATTGCGCCCTCGCATCATGCCTGAGAGGTTGTTAGTCCGCGCCCGTCGTTTCGTACGGACAGATCCCGACGCGCGCATTGGAAATGCGTCCCGCCAGCCCGCAAAGGCATCCGCACCCTCGCACGAACTGGTTGTCCGCCCTGGGCAGCGACTTGCAGCCATCGAAGGACTGCGGGGGTATCTTGCGCTGTGGGTCCTGGTGTGCCACGTCATGTGGTCTTCGGGCTTTGAGGTTAACGCTTTATCGATGCTGCCGCAGATTGTGGCCAAGGGTAGGTACGCTGTGGAAGTATTCATGATTATCAGTGGGTTTGTGATTTTTTTCCTGCTCGATAAGCAGCGTGAAAATTAT
>DATENK010000751.1:0-3041 GCA_035275085.1 Verrucomicrobiia bacterium
CGCTGACATATCCATTCGAGGCGTTCGAGGATTTAAAACGATTTTTTGAAGACGCGCAGAATCCGCCACCGGCGATGCGAACCTTTCTTGAGGCGCAGGATTTCGAGGGAAAGCTCCGCGAGATTCGCGACAACAGCGCAAGCGAGGGCGCCTTTCGCAATCGCTTCTTCCGGTGGTTCAACGGATTCCTGGCCATGAAATGGATACACTTTGCCCGTGACAATTCTTATGGTCCGCGTCCTGTCCTCGATGAAGCGCGCCGCCTTCCGGGTATGGCGGATGAAAAGGATTTACTCAATGCCTACCGGCGGAAAGAGCGCTCGCTGACATGCGCACCTCTCGACTAGGTGCCTGCCGATCCCTGCCAGATCGCGCCGAAGACTTTCCTGAGCAACTCGGTCGTCCGCGCCGCAGGATTTTGCCGGATCAATTTCTCTTCTTCGCCGATCTTCACAAAAAGCGCATCCAGCGCCTTTCCCGTGATGTAGGCGTCAAGGTCGATCGCTTCGCGCCCGAAAATCGCTTCGCCAAGTCCACCTAACGCCACTCGATCCATCATGCGTTTATAGGCTGCCGTCACGCCGACCGCCGCAGTCGCCTGCTTCACAATCGGCAGGAAGCGCTCATGCAAATTCGTTTCACTCGTGCGACGGAAGTAATCGGTCGCTGCAGTGTCGGGGCCGCGCAGAATTCTCTCTGCATCTTCCAGCCGCATTTGCCGGATTGAACTCGCCAGGACTTCGACCGCTTCCGGCACCGCCTTTTCGGCCGCGCGGTTCATCGCCATCTCGAATTCGTTCACCAATTGGTCCTGCCCAAGCGTGCGCAACGTCCGTTCCGTGGTGCGCAGCTTTTCCGGCAGCGGAATCCGCACATGCAAATTTTGCAAAAAGCCGCCTTCACGCCCGAGACTCGTCACGGCGTGGTCGGTCCCTTTATCTAACGCTTGCTTTAATCCAGCAACGATCTGGTCCTCTGTCAGTCCGATGCCGCTTGCACCCCCGACGCGATCAAGCAACTCTGAGGTCGTGGCGCATCCGCCGAGCACGGCGCAAACGGCAATCAACCAACCCATTTGCCTCATAAGCACCGAATCACCGCGGGCGGACGCGGATCCCATCGTGGTGATGGTAGTAATGATAGTAAGGGCGATTATAGAAGTAAACGGACGGCCCATAATAGTACGGCGGCGGGCCGTAATAATACGGATAAGGATAGGGGTACGCGTACCCCGGCGCGCCGGGAGGGTACTCGGGGGCCCTTTGGTTCATGTCGAAATAGATCCGTTCGGGGATGCGATCTTCGGGCCCAAACCAATGGCCGGTTCCGAACGTCCGAACCTGAGCATATTGGTTGGTGGTCAAAGGCAATGCGCGGATGAGGTAAAAATCGGAACCGAAATCGTGGAAAGTTCCATCAGTGTCGCCAAAAATTTTCAAGTGCAGCGGCGCGTCTCCGATGATCTCACCGTTGGCTTCAATTTTGGCGCCGGGCGCGGAAGCCTCGATCAAAACGTCATATGCCATGGTGCCCTGAGGTCCCCGTTCTGCGCCGGGCGGAAGGGTCGTCTGGCAGCCAGTAACGCAAAGCAGCGTGGCCAGCATTCCGCCGAGTGTCCATGTTCCTTTCATGATACAATGTAACAGATCAAACCCTGCGTTTGCAAACAGCTCAAACCTGCCGTATTAACAGGGGCAAAAGTTGATGACGCCCACGTCTCGAAGGAGGAAAAAATGGTTTTGGTTGCTGCCGGTTTTCGTGCTGATCGCACTGCCAGGCTGCCAATCCCTGGGTTATTATAGCCAGGCGATCAAGGGGCAGTGTGACATTTATTTCGGCCAGCGGGCGATCAAAGGAATGCTCGTCGATCCGCAGGTGCCGGCCGACCTCAAGGAGAAATTGGGCTTGGTGCTGCAGGTGCGTGATTACGCGGAGCGGGAACTGAAGCTGAAACCGAATGGTCACTACCTGAAATATGCCGATCTGCATCGGCGGTTCGTAGTGTGGAACGTGAATGCCGCGCCGGAGTTTTCGCTGGAGCCGAAGCGCTGGTGGTACCCGGTGGTCGGGAGGCTGAAGTACCGCGGCTATTTCGCGGAAACGAAGGCACGCAAATATAGCGCCGCCCTTGAGAAAGACGGCTATGATGTCTTCGTCGGCGGCGTGGAGGCGTACTCGACTCTGGGCTGGTTTCGCGACCCGGTCCTAAACACGTTCGTTCACAACAGCGATGCCGACCTGGCGGAGATTATTTTTCACGAACTCTCCCATCAGCGTGTGTTCGCAAAAGGCGATACCGATTTTAACGAAGCCTTTGCGACGGCAGTTGCCGAGGAAGCGGTTCAGCGCTGGCTTCGCAGCCTGGGGAACACCAATGCGCTGCAGGAGTATCTGGCATCGCAACAGCGGACCGAACAATTTGTGGGGCTTGTTGATCAGGCACGCGCGCAGCTCAAGGCCGTTTACGGCGATCCCGCGGAAGCCAAGGGCGGAACGGGAGGTCTCTCCGATAATGAAAAACGCGAACAGAAGAAGCGGATCATCGCGGATTTGAAGAATCGATACGCGGGGTTGAAGTCGCAATGGGGCGGGTATTCAGGGTTCGACGCGTGGTTTGCACGGCCGATCAACAACGCACAATTGAACACGATCGCGACCTATTACGATTTGGTTCCGCAATTTCGAAGCCTGATTCGAGCAAGTGGCGGCGATCTGGAGAAGTTTTTTGAGACTTGTACGAGGCTGGCGAAGATGAAGGATAAAGATGGGCGGCATAACGCGTTAAAGAGTCAGGCGGGGGGTATCTCTTGACGTTTTTGCCACGAATCATCCCATCAAGATATGTTGATTTGTATTTTTGGCTGAGCTATACTGGCTCCCATGAATGCAGGTCGTGAGTTGGGATCGTTGCTGAGTCAGCGCATCGTTTTCCTCGATGGCGCGATGGGCACGATGATCCAGACTTACAAGCTGGATGAACGGCAGTTCCGCGGCGACCGTTTCAAGAACTGGGGCAAAGACCTCAAGGGATTGACGGATTT
>DATENK010000752.1:0-4807 GCA_035275085.1 Verrucomicrobiia bacterium
CGATGTTACGAATGCCACGGCGAAAAGAAGCAAAAGGCAGGAGTTCGTTTTGATCAGCGCGACAGCGTCTTCCACGGCGGCGACGCAGGCAAGCCGCTGGTGACCGCCGGAAAGAGCACCGAAAGCATCCTGATCCAGAAAATCACCAGTACGGATCCGGATGAAATGATGCCGCCGAAGGGCGAGCGGTTGACCGCCGAGCAGATCGCGACGCTAAAAGCATGGATCGAAGAAGGCGCCAATTGGCCCCAGCAAGAGAAACAAAAGAAAACGCATTGGGCTTATGTGAAACCTGCACCGCCCGCATTGCCGAAAGTCGGGGACATGGCGTGGCCCATAAGCGAAATCGACTATTTCGTATTGGCGCGCCTCGAAAAAGAGGGCTTGCGACCGGCGCCGCCGGCTGATCCCGCGGTTTTATTGCGCCGCGTAAGCCTTGATCTGATTGGCCTTCCGCCAACGATCGAAGAGGTGGACATGTTCCTGAATGACAGGAGCGAACGCGCCTACGAGAACGCCGTTGATCGGCTGCTGAATTCGGTGCATTACGGCGAGCGCTGGGCTCGGCCGTGGCTCGACCTCGCGCGTTATGCCGACACACAAGGCTACGAGAAAGATAATCGCCGCACGATGTGGCCGTTTCGCGATTGGGTTATCAAGGCCTTGAATGAAAATATGCCATTCGACGAATTCACGATTGAGCAACTTGCCGGCGACCTTCTACCGAATCCGACGCAGAACCAAAAGGTCGCGACCGGTTTCCATCGCAATACGATGACGAACACCGAAGGCGGCACGGACAATGAAGAATTTCGGCACGAAGCGATCATCGATCGCATTAACACCACCATGAGCGTGTGGATGGGCACGACCTTGAATTGCGCGCAGTGCCACAACCATAAATACGATCCCTTTACGTCGAAGGATTACTACAACTTCTACGCCTTCCTGAACCAGACTGCGGATGCGGATTCCGACGATGAAAAGCCCACGATGAAAGTCATTCAGCCGTGGGAGGAGAAGAAAGTCGCGCAATTGCGTGAGGCAACAAAGGATGCGGAGGACCATTTGAAGGAAGCTGCGGCACTGCCGGGAATTATCGAAATGCAGCGCGAATGGGAGACGAAGGCAGCCGACGCGCTCACCAACTGGCAGATCATCGATCCCGTTAGCTGGTCATCCAAAGGCGGCGCGACTTTTACCAAAACGGAAAGCAAGTCTCTGTTAGCCGGCGGAGCCAATGCGGCGAACGACGTTTACACGGTAACTGCCAACAATGAGAACTGGCGCATCATGGGCTTTCGGCTTGAAGTCCTTGAGACCGGCGATGAAAAAGCTTTGGGTCGCGCGGGCAATGGCAGTTTTGTCCTGAGCAAGTTCGAAGTCGAGGCGGATTCGCAGCCTGTGCGGCTCAAGGCCGCGGCCGCCGATTACTCACAGGAAAATTATCCCGCCACGAATCTGCTTGCCGGCGCCGGCAATGGCTGGGCAATAGATGCGGCGGACAAGAATAAGCGGGTCCGGCGCTCGGTTTACTTCGAGCCGGAGAAGCCGGTCGAAGCGAAGACACTGAAGTTTACGCTTCGGCATGATTCCAAATTCCCGGAAGCCAACATCGCGCGTTTCCGGCTGTATGCGACATCGGACGACGAGCCGCTGCTGGCGGCGCAAATTCCCGCCGAGGTGCGCAGCATACTTTTGGCGCAATCACGCGATGAAGCGCAGAAAAAGAAACTGCATGAGTATTACACTTCAATTGCGCCGGGTCTCTCCCTGGCGCGGGACGCGGTTGCTAAAGCTAAAGCAGCCGAAAAGAAATATTATGACTCGCTGCCGATCACGTCCGTGATGGAGGAATTGAAACAGCCGCGCGAAACATTTTTTCGGGTGCGTGGCGCTTACCTGAGCAAAGGCGACAAAGTTTTTCCTGCCACGCCGGCGGTCTTGCACAAGTTCAATCCCGCCTATCCGAGCAATCGCCTGGGATTGGCCTATTGGTTGGTGGACACGAACAACCCGCTCACAGCGCGCGTCATCGTGAACCGTTTCTGGGAACAATACTTCGGTCGCGGCATCATGGAGACAGTGGAGGATTTCGGAACGCAAAGCGAACCGCCGTCGCATCCAGAATTGCTGGATTGGCTGGCAACGGATTTCATGGCATCGGGCTGGAACATGAAAGCGATGCATAAACAGATCGTGATGTCAGCCACGTACCGCCAAGCTTCGAAAGCCTCGCCCGAGTTGCACCAGCGCGATCCTTATAATCGCCTGTACGCCCGCGGTCCGCGCGTGCGTCTTGAAGCGGAGATGATTCGCGATCAGGCGCTTGCCGTTAGCGGTTTGTTGAGCCGCAAAGTCGGTGGGCCGAGTGTGTTTCCGCCGCAACCGGAGGGCTTGTGGCAAGTGGTTTACAGCGGTGACAAGTGGGATACGAGCAAGGGTGAAGATAAATATCGCCGTGGCCTTTACACCTTCTGGCGGCGCACCATCCCGCATCCCGCGATGACCACATTTGATGCACCCAGCCGCGAGTTTTGTGTCTTGCGCCGTTCGCGCAGCAATACGCCGCTTCAGGCTTTGACGACTCTCAACGACGCAGCCTACGTCGAAGCTGCGCAAGCGTTGGCCCGCCGGGTGGTTGGCCGTTCTTGTGCCAAAGATTCCGCCGAATTAGCGTTTCGTCTTTGTCTCGCACGAAAGCCCACCGCCGCCGAACTCGAACGTCTTGCGAAACTCTATGAGACTGAACTGAAGCATTACCGCGCAAATCCGGAAGCCGCTAAATATATGGCTGGCACGAAAGAGAGTAATGCGGCAGAGCTTGCGGCGTGGACCGTTGTTGGCAACGTATTGTTGAACCTGGACGAAATGATTACGAAAGGGTGATGTGAAATCACGAAGTTCCAAGCTCCAAGTTTCAAGCTCCAAAGAAATCCCAATCTCCAAGTTCCAAAACGGACTTTATCCAGACTTGCAAGCGTCACAGGCATTCATCCTGAATGATGATGAAACATCGAAGCCACCATTCAGTCTGGAGGAACGCTTAGCGCTTTTTGGTGAAAGTATTGTCCGCTTTTGCAAACGAATTCCGCGCGGACCGGAAAACGATCGTTTAATCTCTCAATTAGTCGGCGCCGGCACCAGCGTGGGTGCAAATTATTGCGAAGCAAACGAATCCGTGTCGAAGAAGGATTTTCGCTGCTCGATCAGTCGCTGCAAAAAGGAAGTGAAGGAAGCAAAATTTTTTCTTCGCATGATCGTGGCGTCTGAGCCGCGCCTTTCCGACGACGCCCGAAAATTATATCGAGAGGCCACTGAACTTCAGCGAATCCTCGCAGCCATGTACAACAAATGATTGCTCTTATGTCCCATTGGAACTTGGATTTTGGAACTTCTTTGGAAATTGGAACTTGTAACTTGGAACTTCTGTCATGAGCGGTCCTGTCAGAGAAGCTTTACGTACATTCACCCGCCGACAGTTTTTCGGTCGTTGCGCTGTCGGCATCGGCGGTGTTGCGCTCGCGTCCTTGTTGAACGAAAGGTTGTTGGCTTCGGCGCTGGAAAATCCGATGGCGCCAAGACAGCCGCACTTCAAACCGCGCGCCAAGCGGGCAATTTACTTGCACATGGCCGGCGCGCCTTCGCATCTGGATCTATTCGATTACAAGCCGAAGTTGGTTGAAATGAACGGCAAGGATTGCCCGGAGTCGCTCTTTAAGAAGGATCGCTTTGCGTTCATCAAAGGCGTGCCGAAACTACTCGGTACGCCGCACAAGTTCGCGAAGCACGGCCAATGCGGAATGGAGCTTTCCAGTCTGCTGCCGCATCTCGCAACGATCGCCGATGATGTTGCCTTGGTGAAGTCGATGCACACCGACCAGTTCAATCATGCCCCCGCGCAATTATTTCTGCACACGGGTGCACCGCGTCAGGGGCGGCCGGGGATGGGCGCGTGGCTTACTTACGGACTTGGCAGCGAATCTCAAAATCTCCCCGGCTTTGTAGTGTTGGTCTCCGGTGGTAAAGCGCCGGATGGCGGCGCCTCCCTTTGGGGCAGCGGCTTTTTGCCGACGGCCTACCAGGGCGTGCAATGCCGCTCACAGGGCGACCCGGTCCTTTATGTTTCCGATCCACCGGGGATGGATCGGGAGACGCGGCGCCGATCGTTGGATGCGTTGCGCGATTTGAACGAACTGCAGCTCGCGCAGGTAGGTGATCCCGAAACCCTCACGCGAATCGCGCAATACGAGCTCGCCTCCCGCATGCAAACCAGTGTTCCTGAAATTATGGATATTTCACAGGAGCCCGAGCGCGTCAAAGACATGTATGGGATTGAGCCCGGTAAAGTTTCCTTTGCGAACAATTGTCTGCTCGCTCGCCGCCTGCTCGAACGCGGCACCCGGTTTGTCCAACTGTTTCATTGGGGCTGGGATCAGCACGGCGATAATCGCGATAACGACATTCGCCAGGGCCTCGAACGTCAATGCCGGCAGACCGACCAGGCTTGCACTGCCTTGGTCAGGGACCTTAAAGAACGCGGGTTGCTCGAAGATACTCTCGTGATCTGGGGCGGCGAATTCGGACGCACGCCGCTCAATGAGGATCGCACCAAAAACCCGAATCTCATCGGCCGCGACCATCATCCGCATTCATTTGCAATCTGGATGGCTGGCGGCGGGATCAAAGGCGGGCTGACTTATGGCGCGACGGACGACCTCGGCTATCACGTCACCGAGAACAAAGTACACGTGCACGATCTGCAAGCCACAATCCTTCACTGCTTCGGCCTCGACCACACGAAGCT
>DATENK010000753.1:0-8360 GCA_035275085.1 Verrucomicrobiia bacterium
TCGCCGCTTCGCTCTGCCACCGCAGTTCATATTGCCCGTTTGCTGTTTCATTGCAGCAGGCGTCCGATAACATCAGGAGTATGACGATGCGAGGGCCGGTGGACATGCATGTGCATATCGTGGGCACTGGCGCAGGCGGCACGGGTTGCTGGCTGCGCGTGAAAGGATGGCACTGGCCATTGGCGGCGTTTATGACGCGGCATATCGGCCTGTCGCGAAAAGCGTTCGCGGGCGACTTCGACCGTTTGTACGTTCAGCGTCTCCTTGATCTTGTGCGCGGTTCATCGCTCGAGGCTGCGGTAATCCTCGCGCACGACCGAGTGTATGACGAGTATGGGCGCAAGCTGGAGTTCGGATCGTTTTATGTTCCGAACGAGTACGTGCTGCGCCTGGCTGAAGAACATCCCGAATTCATCCCGGCGGTGTCGATCCATCCGGGACGCGCCGACGCGATCGAAGAACTGGATCGCTGTCTGGCGCGCGGTGCGGCGATGATGAAATGTCTGCCGAATTGTCACAACATCGATTGCGGCAATGCGCGTTACACAAAATTCTGGGAGCGCATGGCGGAAGCCGGCTTGCCGTTGCTGGCGCATACGGGCGGGGAACATACGGTGCCTGTGTTTCGGAAAGAGTATTCAGACCCACGGTTCCTGCGACGTCCACTTGAGATTGGCGTGACGGTGATCGCCGCGCATTGCGCGACCAAGAGTGGGCTGACCGACCGCGAATACTTTCATGTGTTCGCGGCGATGCTGAACGAGTTTCCGAATCTTTATGGCGACACGAGCGCCTTTAACGTTCCTATACGCGGCCGGCATATTCCCGAGTGCCTCAAGGAACCGTTGCTGTCGCGTATGTTGCACGGGAGCGACTTTCCGGTGCCCGTATTTGGGCATTGGGCGTGGCTGAAGCGTTTCATCGGATGGCAGGACTTCCGCCGTTGCGAACGGATCGCGAATGTTTTGGAGAAAGATTACCAATTGAAGCGCGCGATGGGCTTCCCGGAGGGCGTCTTCACGCACGTGTGGGACCTGATGCGTATAAATAAAAACCGGGCCTCTCGGTTCAGGGGATGTCCGGAGGCCCGGGGAATTTCGAACTAATACAAACGTAGGATTACGTGGAATTCCGGTTGCCGGTCTGTATCAAACCGCAACCGAAAGCAATGGACCGGAACGACCGGGTCCGAAAATCCTCCAAATTACACTTGTAATCCGCTGGCACCAATGCCCACTAAAGCGGGTCTATCAAGTGCCTCGCAAACGTATTATTCCAACCCTTGGCAATGAACGTTGGCTCAACTTAATCGCGGCTCGCCTCAATGCAAGGGAGTTTCTTCGGAATCTGCAAAAAATTTCTTCTTCTCGCGCTGCTCGGCGAAAAAATTTTGCAATAACGCACGGCATTCCTGCTCCCGCACGCCGCGCGTGATCTCGCAGCGATGATTGAAGGTAGGGAATTGCAGTAGATTAATTACACCGCCTGCGGCCCCGGCTTTCGGGTCGGGCGCACCGTACACGACGCGAGCAACTCGGGCATGGACGATGGCGCCGGCGCACATCGGGCACGGCTCCTTGGTGACGTAAAGAGTGCACTCATTGAGCCGCCAATCACCGATGACTTCTTCCGCTTGCGTGACGGCGAGCATTTCGGCGTGGGCCGTGGCGTCCTTCAGCATCTCGACCTGGTTGAATGCGCGCGCGATGATTTGCAGATCGCGGACGATGATCGCGCCGACGGGCACTTCTTCAGCCTGATAGGCTTTGGCGGCCTGACGCAGCGCTTCGCCCATGAAATAATGGTCGCTGGCCAGATCAATGATTGGGTCTTCAGGCATGAACGCTTTCCTCGATGCGCCATTCATTGCGGCCATCGCTGTGGCAATGGCAATGCGCGGCAAAAAAGCCGCCGCGATGTTGCCAGAACAACGGCCAGATTTGTTCGCGATCGGTTTGCGGCACGGCGAGTTTGTCGAGTTCCTCGCGCCGAAAAAATCTGAACTCGCCCTCGCAATGGGCAGGGGGCAGTGCTTTCAATCGCGGACGCAGTTCGAACAGAAACATTAGCCAATGCGCCTGTCCTTCGTAGCCGTGCTCGCTAACGATCCCGGTGAGGTGGAATGCTGAAGGTTCGATGCGCAGGCCGAGTTCCTCCGATGCTTCGCGGGACGCGCAGGCATATGGCGATTCGCCGCTGTCCGTTTTCAACTTGCCGCCGCAGGGACTCCACAGGCCGCGATTGGGTTCTTTGACCCGCTGCATCAGCAAAACTTCGTCACGTTCGTTGAAACAGTACAGAAGGGTGGAGATTTTGTGCGGCGCCGCGCGCATGTCTCGAACTCCAATAACCAATCACCCAGCACCAGAGAAGCACCAAATCCAAAGCCGTAATTGTTCAATCTGGTTTGGGCACGGTTTCTTCAGCACGCGGGTCTATTTCGGCGGCCTCAATGGGCGCGGTATGTTGTGCCATGCCCGGCTCAGTCGGAGCCGAGACAGGAATGCCGGCGTCCGGGCCAGCCGTGCCGGGTTCCGTAGTCTCGACAGAAATGTTGGTCGCCTCAATGGGCTCCGCAGGCGCAGGCGTTTTTTCTTTTTCCGGTTTGGGCGGTTTGGGCGCGGGTTTCTTCGCCGTCTCCAAGGCGCCATTGGCGAACTCGATGACGTGGCCCTGGTGAATGAGCCAATGCAAATCGGCGATCACCGCCGTTTGTTCGGGTGTGGGTTCAGGCTGCTCAGCCGGTGCAGCGGAGGCGTCTGCCGGAGTCGCTGCCGGCGCGAGGGCGTTCATCAAATCACGCCGATTGATCTTCGGATGCGCGTTGATGTGATCCACAATCTTCCGGACGCCTTCGGAGACCGGTGTGGCTTCCATGTCGAGAAAGTGCGGACGGGCGACAGCGACGTGCGTAACGGTTTTGCCGACCTTAAAAAATTGCAGGCCGCGCGTGGCGAATTGCTGGCTCAGGACTGTTGCAATCTGGAGCGGAAAGCGGCGTTGGTCGTCCCAGCCGAGCCGCACGAGACGGGCAAGGTCGGGCGAACGAATGCCGCGCGAAGCGGTGCCGGTCATGCGTGTGGTATCGACCTGTTTAACGATGTTGGGCAAATGCGTTTCGCGGAAATGTTTTTCCACTTCTTCGCGGCTACCCAAACGCAAGGGCTCGGGGAGATTAAGGCAAACATATTCGATTTTCCAGCTTTGCTCTTCGACCCATTTCTTCACCGTCTCTTCGTCCTTCACGATCTTGACGCGCGATTTGAACATGTCGAAAGGCATCCGGGAAAAGCGCTCGGAGTGCAATTTCCGGAGGCGGATCTGGTAATCGTGATAGTTCGGCGGGCCCAGGATCGTGCCGCTCATCCCGCATTGCGCGACGAAGGTATAAACGCCTTTAGGCGGATCGACCTTAGTTTTGTCAGCCTGGTAAAAAGTCTCGAAGTGCTTCTCTAAGATCCAGCGAACCGCTTCCTCTTCCGACAACCACAGCGTCTCGTCCAACGCGCAAACGAACAGCGGTTGTGCGGCGGTGCCATCGGGCTTCTTTTTAGAGGTGAAGGTGACGGAATAACGCTCCGGCTTTTGCAGGATCATCTGCGCGATCTCGAACAAGGGGTAAGCGCGGCCGGTCATCTTGATTTGGCGCGCCAAAGAATCCACGCCTTTGTCGTCTGGAATAAAAGTGACCTGCACGTCCGGCAAGGGCGCGGGAGGCGGCGGAGCAGGACGTTGCTCGCCTCGGTCACCTTTGCCCCGACGATCGCCACCTCGGCGATCGCGGCCGCCGCCGCCACGTTCCGGCCGCGGCCCCCTGCCTTCAGGGGCGCCTGGCGGCCGCTGACCGCCACGACCGCGAGAACGATCATCCCTTCGGCCCTGCGGCCGCGGACCATCATGACGCCGCTCGCGCCGGTCTCCGGGAGGGCGGTCGCCGCCCCGGCTTTCGAACTTGGCGTAGGTAGTCTCCTGCGAGGGCTTTTGCGCCCAAGCGGGCAGAAAATGCAGCTCTAAATCAAAATCCTGGTCCGACTTACTCATTTATGTGCTGGCCATGGCCCGCCTAATCTTCGCCCTAAGCATGAATCGCCCTTCATTGGATTGCAAGCGCCGGGAAAATGGTCCATTCATGTTCGACCGACCGCTTCCGCATCGCGCGCGCGTATGGATTTTTTGAATTTTTGGAACGAGATATGCGTATATAAGAAGGGAATTGTGTGCTTATGCGCAACGAATTTGAGCTGAATCGGCGGCGATTTCTAAAAGGGCTTGGGGCGTGTGTCGCGCTGCCGGCATTCGAATCAATCCTGGGCGGCAAACTTCTGGCCGCTGCCACCCCCCAACCGGCTGTCACGGCCACGGGCGCGCCATTGCGCACGGCGTTCTTGTATTTTCCGAATGGCGTCAATTTGAGCAAGTGGCGGCCGGACGGGACGGGGTCCGATTACATCCTCAATGAGACGATGGAGCCGCTCAACCTGTTGCGTGACGATTTTCAGATCATCAGCGGCTTCGAACACAAAAACGGCTGGGCTGGTCCGGACGGAGCGGGCGATCACGCGCGAGCGAATGCCACAATTCTGACCGGCATGCGCCCAAAGAAAACTGCTGGGTCGGACATCCGACTTGGCATCTCGGTCGATCAACTCGCGGCCCAGCACATCGGACAGGGGACGCGTTATCCTTCGCTGGAACTTTCCTGTGACGGCGTGCGGAAGTCTGGTGTGTGCGATTCCGGTTATTCGTGCGCGTATCAGTTTAATCTTTCGTGGCGCTCGGAAACGACACCGGTTGCGCCGGAGTCGAATCCACGCCTGGTGTTTGAACGCCTTTTCGGGACTGGCAAAAGCGTCACTGAACGCCAGCGCAATTTCGAACTTCGGCAGGCGCGTCAGAAATCGATTTTGGATTTTGTAATGGATGATGCACGCAGTCTGCAACGCCAACTCGGCCGCAACGACGTGCAGAAATTGGACGAATACCTGGTCGGTATTCGTGAGATTGAACGACGCATCGAGCGTGCCGAGCAGTTCGGCAAGTTGCCCGATCCGGGCATGGACACGCCTTCCGGCATCCCGAGCAATTATCAGGAGCACATTCGTTTGATGTTTGACATGCTCTTGCTGGCGTTTCAAACGGACACGACACGCGTCGCCACATTCCTGCTCGCGCATGATGGCAGCAATCGCAGCTTCAGGGACATTGGCGTTTCCGACGGGCACCATTACCTGTCGCATCACCAGGGCGATCAGGAGAAGCTGGAGAAGATCGCGAAGATCGATTTGTTCTACGTGCAGCAGTTCGCGTATTTTCTGGAGCGGTTGCGTGAAGCAAAAGACGTCGATGGCAAAACGCTGCTGGACAATTCGGCGATCGTTTATTGCAGCGGCCTTTCGGATGCGAATCGGCATAGTCACAATGACCTGCCCGTGGTCGTCGCTGGCAGGGCCGGTGGCGCGCTCACGCCTGGGCGGCACGTGAAACTCGAAGATCCGGTGCCGATGACGAACTTTTACGTGAAGCTGTTGAACATTCTCGGCGTGCAGACGGAACGCTTTGGCGACTCGACTGGCGTGTTCGAGAATGTCTAGCAGTTCGCCGGAATGGTTTCTCACTACGCATTGGAGCGTGGTCCTGAACGCCCGGGCTGCCGATCCAAACACCGCCCACGACGCGCTGGAATCTCTCTGTGGCGCTTATTGGTATCCGCTCTATGCGTTTGTGCGGCGTCTCGGCCATTCGCCGCATGACGCGGAAGACCTGATTCAGGGTTTCTTCGCGCAATGCATTGAAAAGGATTACCTGCGAGCGGCGGATCAGGAGAAAGGCCGCTTTCGCTCATTTCTGCTTATTGCGCTGAAGCGGTTTCTTGCGAACGAATGGGACCGAGCGCGAACGCGCAAGCGCGGAGGCGATCGGCAGATTATTTCCCTGGATGCCGAAGAGCGCTACGCGGCTGAGCCAGCGGAATCGTTGAGCCCGGACAAACTGTTTGAACGCCGCTGGGCGCTGACGTTATTGGAGAATGTGCTCGAAAAACTTAAGGGCGAACAGGCCGATGCAGGCCGCCTCGCGATTTTCACCGAACTGCAGCCTGTTCTCACGACGCGCGGCACACCTTATGCCGAACTTGCTCAACGTCTTGGCCTAAGTGAATCGGCCGTGAAAGTCGCCGTTCATCGCCTGCGGCAGCGCTACCGCGAACTCCTGGAAAAGGAAATTGCCAATACCGTTTCCTCGCCATCGGACATCGAAGAAGAGCGGCGATACCTTCTGCGTGTCCTCACCTAAGGCCGTGATCGTGATTGGTAATTCGTAAATCTTAAATCACTTCGGTAACCTTCTCCCGCCCTTCCTTAAGTAGCTGGTGTATGAGTGCAAATACGATCAAAGTTTGCCCGGGCTGCGGGATGCCCCTGCCGGCGGATGCGCCAGCCGGGCTCTGCCCGCAATGTTTGCTCAAGAGCAATCCGCTGACGCCCGCGCAGACGATTGTTGTCACCGGTGCCCCTACTTCGAGCCACCCGCCGATTCCCGTTCCGGGCCAGACTTTTGGCAAATATCGCATCCTCCGGTTGCTCGGCCAGGGCGGCATGGGCGAGGTCTATGAATGCGAGCACATCCCGAGCGGTCGTCGCGTGGCGTTGAAAGTGATGAGTCACGCGCTCGCCGGCGAGGACGATCGCAAACGGTTCCTGCGCGAGGGCCGACTGGCCGCGTCGGTGAACCATCCGAACGTCGTTTACGTTCATGGCAGCGAGGAAATCGATGGAATGCCGGTCATTGCCATGGAACTCGCGCGCGGCGGCACGTTACACGATCGCCTGAAACGCCAGGGACCGCTGCCAATTGCTGACGCGGTCGCGGCAATCCTCCAGATGATCGACGGCCTCGAAGCAGCCAACGATGCTGGGGTGTTGCATCGCGATATCAAACCTGCGAATTGCTTCATGACGCCCGAAGGCACGGTCAAGATCGGTGACTTTGGGCTTTCGGTGTCGACACTTGCGCGCGGCGAATCACTTCTCACTGCTGCAGGTTCGGTGATGGGCACGCCTGCCTACGCATCTCCGGAACAGCTTCGCGGCGAAGAACTGGATGTGCGCAGCGACATCTACTCCGTCGGTGCAACGCTGTATCACTTGCTCACGGGCAAAACGCCGTATTCGGCGACGGAGTTCGTCAAGTTAATCACCGAAGTGCTCGAGAAGCAGCCTGCCGCCCCCAACGCGCTTCGGAAAGAGATCCCGCCGGAGCTCAGCCGAATCGTTCTGCGGTGCCTGGCGAAAGATCGGCAGGGGCGCTTTCAAAACTACGAGCAGCTCCGCGACGCGCTGCTGCCTTTTCGCGCCGCCGAGCGCGTCACCGCAAATCCGGCGCGCCGCGCGATCGCCGGAATCATCGATGATCTATTCGCATATGGCCCGAGCTTTCTTTTTCTAGCGTATTGGAGTTTCGATCCGGTGGATCATTTTGTTCGCGAACGAACTCCAACGGCGGCATTGATTTGGATCGCCTTTTACGCGTGGTACCTTCTCTACTACGCGATTGCTGAAGGTATTTGGGGCGCCGCCTTTGGTAAAACCATCTGCGGTCTACGTGTGATTGGACCACGCGGGCATGCGCCAGGCATTCCGCGGGCTATGCTGCGCACGGCGATCTACATGTCGCCCATGGTTCTCCCCTCTATGATCTACCTAGCGGTCGTCTCGAAAGCGGAGATGCGCGCGACCCTCGCGCGGGGGGACGGGTTGGTGACCGACTGGCTTTGGTGGGTCACATTTTTCCTGCTGTTTGTTAGCATGCGCCGGGGCAATGGCTATGCGGCCGTTCATGATCTCCTGAGCCGCACACGCGTGATTGTCCGCCCGCGTACGCAACCGCGGCCAGCGTTCGCCGCCTCTTCCCGGGAGGAAGATCGTTCTGGCGAGCCTCTCATTGGGCCATACGAAATTCGCTCATCACTTTGGAAAACACAGCAGGAGGAACTCTTGCTCGGCTTCGATCGTCCGCTCCGCCGCAACGTTTGGATCCATCTTCGCGCGGCCAGTTCTCCGCCGCTGGATACGGCGCGACGCGAACTCAGCCGGCCGGCACGACTGCGATGGCTCAACGGAGGTCAGATTGAGCTGCAACGATGGGAAGCTTACGAAGCGCCGACTGGCGGGCCGATCTCAAAGGCTTCGTGGAGCAGTGTCCGATTCTGGTTGCTCGATCTAGCGGAAGAATTGCGCGCGGCGCTCGAGGAGCGCTCAACCGCGCCCGCCTTGTCCCTGCAACACGTTTGGATGACCGCTGCGGGCCGGGCGCTCTTCCTCGATTTTCCGACGCCAACGGAAACGTCGCCGCTGGACATGAAC
>DATENK010000754.1:0-2166 GCA_035275085.1 Verrucomicrobiia bacterium
TGACGACAATGTCCGCGCGCAGGTCGGGGTAGCGTTCGAGCAGCGCGTTCTGGCCGGTTATTCCGAGGTCGGACAGTAGCAGGATGCGATGGCCGAAGATCGTTGTGAAGAGAACAACGGTGTTATCATCCGCTTGCGGGAATTTTGTGCCTTCGTCGGGATGCAGAACTTCCCACATCCCGACACGGTCGCCAGCGGTGATCGTTTTTATCGGAATATTATTCGTGCGAAAGTAGGCCTGCACCTTTCTGTATGGAGCCGAAAGGAAGCGCACCGGGCTCATGTGCACGGTCGGGCGGGAGAAGGTGGTGTAGATCAATGGCGCAGCTTCGACGTGGCGCACGTCGCCATGCGTGAGGACCACATTTGGCAGACGGTTGATGCCCTGCGCCTGAAGGAATGGCTTTGTGATCAACCGGCCGGATTCGGCAGCGCCGCAATCGATGAGCCAGCGCTCTTTGTGATTTACGTAAATGGCTGAACCGCCGTGCAAAGGCAAGACCGTCATCTGAGCGCCGGATTCGGTCGGCCAGAAACCGCTTGCGAACGGAATCGCAGCGGCGACCACCGCGCCGGTCGTCCATTTCCAGGCATGCGCGCGAAAGAGCCAGCCGGAAAACGCCGCGATGAGCAAAGCGTAATAGAGTACGAATGTGCTCGGGCCCGCCGCCGGCACGTGCCATACCAGGAGGGGCAGGGCGGCCGCCCATTCGCTGATCTTCACCATTAACACCATGAACAACCAGGCAGAGTTGTTGAATAGCTCGGCCGTCCCGGGAAGGATCGGGCCGATCGCGAGTGTGGCGAGGTTGCACGCGAGGGCGCCGCTGCTGAGCGGCACCACGACCATGTTCGCCAGCAGCGTGATCGGCGTCAGCAAATGAAAGTAGTGTGCGATTAGCGGAAGTGATCCCAGCCACGCGGCGAAGGACACGGCGAAGCTGGCAAGAAGATAGTGCGCGCTATGATTCGACCATCGCCAAATGCGTGTGAGGAATTGCGGGGGAAGAAAGGGATCCGGCGCGAGCTTGCGCTCTCGCCAACGATCCAACGGCGGCATCAACAGCGCCAGTGCGAGCACCACGAAGAAGGATAACTGAAAGCCCGCTTGGAAGAGTTGCAGCGGGTCCCATAATAGAATCAGGAACCCTGAGGCCATGATTGAGTTCAGCAGGTCCGACGGGCGCCGCCAGACCCAGCCGGCGATGATCACGCTGCTCATGATGGTGGAACGTATCGCGGATGCTTGCCAGCCAGTGGCTGCGGTGTAGGCCCAGATGAGCGGGATGACGATGTAGGCGCAAGTCGAGCGGCGAAAGCGAAAAAGCTTAAGTGTTGCGACCAGAATGGCAGCGATGAGCGCGATATGCAGGCCGCTGATGGCGAACACATGCATCGTCCCTGAACGCATAAACGGTTCGGCTATTTCGCCCGTCAAAGCGGTTTTCCACCCGAGCGTCATGGTCCAAAGCAGTTCGAGGTATCGGTCATGCGGTAACCCACGGCCGAGCATGTCGCGCGCCCATGACGCGAAGCGCGCGCTGAAAGGCAGGACGCGCGACGCACTGAGCAGTTGCCAGTCATTGGTGGAGGACACGGTTATCTGGTAGTGGACGCCGACTGTTTTCAGATATCGGCGATAATCGAATAAGCCTGGGGCGAGGGCTCTGGGCGGCTCCCGGATCACCCCATCAATCTGCACGCGCTGTCCCTCATAGAATGTATTCGCAAGAATGTCCGGTGTCATGACGATCACGTCGCCCACGGTTCCGGTCCACTGTCCGCCGAGTGAGATGGCGTCCAAACGGATGCGCGCCAGCGTGCGCCAGTACTCCGTGCCATCGCGATTGAAAACGCGCTGATATGGCGCGTCCACCAGTCTGCCCCGAACGATGACCTGTTGAGGTTCTACGCCGATGATATTGCGCAGATCATCGGGAGCAATCACCGCGGTTCGGAGCGCGTAATTGGCAGCTCCTGCGAGGACGAGCAATGGCATAAGCAGCCAAAACCGCCGCTGCGTCCATGTCATGGCCGCGATCGCGAATGCAAATGCGGGTAAGAGCCAATACCTGATCGGCAGATTGATTGTATGCGCAAGGAGAACGCCTCCCGTGAAGCAGATTGCGAGCGGCAAGAGCGGCCGTCGCATAATGAGAATGCGGA
>DATENK010000755.1:0-4861 GCA_035275085.1 Verrucomicrobiia bacterium
AACGGCGACATCCTTTTAAGCTTCTGCGGCAATCCCGGCTCCAATTACGTTATCGAGGCCTCCTCGACCCTCACCAACTGGTCCGCCATCGCCACGACCACCGCCGAGCGCCACTGGCCTCTACACCTTCGAAGACACCAACGCCCATTTGCACCAACAACGCTTCTACCGCACCAAACAGGAATGACGCCTTTGAGCCGGCGCGCGATGAGAAAAGCCTCCGAATCTCTGATACACTTCGCCCCTCGTAAATCGTAAATCGTAACCCGGAGCCCGTGGCGAAACCTCTTTGCCTCGCAGGCAGCTTTGCTGTGACGTTTGCATCCGTCACAGTGACGCTTGGTGTGACGCTTATTTTTGCGGATTCATTAACCTTTAACGATAATGTGACGGTGTGACGGATATTTTCGGGATGCGCTTCCGATCGGAGGGCCGGCCGCCGGTCCGCCTTTCGGGAGTCCGGCAAAGCCGTTACGCCTCCCCGCGACGGGGACGCGCGATCGACTTCAAGGTTTTTCTGAGGATTTCTTAGGGGTTTCCACGAGATAACGGAATTGCCAAACGATGGCGAATATGCATTCATTACACGATACCCAATAGCGGTGTGAATTAATTGGCGGCAGGAAGATCGATCCAGAAGGTGCTGCCCTCGCCTAATGCGGATTGGAGCCCAACTGAACCCCCGATGCGTTCGATTGCCTTTTTTACGATGGAAAGTCCGATGCCAGAGCCTTCGTATTCCTTTTCGCTGTGGACCCGGGAGAAGATGTCAAAAATGCGCTGGTGATCTTTGAGTGCAATGCCGATGCCATTGTCCTGGATGTTGAGCCGTATTGCAGCGGGCAAAACCTGTTTCTCAGCGGTGTCCGATTGGGCGTCAGCAGCGGAGACAAGCTTCTCGGACCAGATGCGAACGAACGGTTTGGCTCCAGGACGGACAAATTTGACGGCATTGGTGAGGAGGTTCGCGATTGCCTGACTAAGCAGAGTTTCCGCGGCCAGGACTTCGCCAAGGTTTTTGGCGACTTCAATATTGGCCTCGTGCAGCGCGGGATAATGCTGAATAATGTCCTCAACGAGGCGATCAAGACTCACGTTTTCGAGGTCGATTTCGGCGCGGTTGAGCCGACTAATAGCAAGCACGTCGGTGATAAGGCGATCCAGACGATCCGCCGACGACGCGATGCGATTCACATAGTGGCGCCCCGCGGCGTCGAGACCGGCGGCGTATTCCTTCTGTAAGACCTCGGCGTATGCCTGCATGGCTCGCAGAGGAGATCGCATGTCATGGGAAACGCTGTAGGAGTAGCTCTCCAGCTCGGCGATCGTTTCGTGCAGTTTGGCGGTGCGCTCCTGCACAAGGGATTCGAGATGTCTGGCCTCGGATGCGAGCATCTCTTCCGCGCGCTTTCGAGCCGTAATATCCTGATGAATGAGTACGACCTCGCGCACGGCCCCATCTGGATTCTTCAGGGGATAGGCTACGGCTGCCACCCAGCGGCGCGCATCCTTATGGCGTGTCCGATCCGGCAGGGTTTTGTTGGGGTCATACTCAATGGGCGGGATTTCAACCGGGTGACCGTCGAACGCGCGGCGAACGTAAGCTGAAATTCCTGTTGCATCGAGCTGGGAGTCTTTAAGCACATTGTAATCACCTATTTGCTGGAGGTTCACTCCCCAAAGATCTTCCCAGGCACGATTCACAGCAGTGGTCCTGCCGTCGGGAGCAAAGAGCTGGACACTAAAAGGAGCTTGTTCCATAAGACCGCGGAAGCGCTGCTCACTATCGCGCAGGGCTTGTTCGAGCCGCTTGCGGGCGGTGATGTCTTCCACCACCCCGAACATGCCGATCGGCCTGCCAGTGGAGTCATAGCGCGCCCGGCCGAGGGCGGCGACCCAAACCTGGGTGCCGTCGGCACGGTTAAGGCGATATTCGATATCGTAGCGTCCTTGAGTGGCGATTGAGCGTTCAACCTCCTTTCGAGCGCGCTCCCGGTCCTCATCGTGCAACAGCGTCTGCATCTTCGTCCAAGTCATATGCGGGCCAGGCGGAATTCCAAAGATCTCTGCCGCTCTTGGTGAAAACATCACGAGATCGGAATCAGCGTCCCATGACCAGTCGCCGAGGTCAGCGGCGGCCAGGGCAAGGTTCAGGCGTTCGGCACTCGCCCGGTAAGCTTCCTCGGCGCGTTTGCGTTCGACGAACTGGCCGAGTTGACTGCCAATCGAGTCGAGCATCCGCAAGAAGTTCTCGTCCGGTTGACGGACCTCCGGGCTGAAACACTCAATCACGCCGAGAATGTTGTCCCCGGATTTGAACGGAAAGCCAAAGGCCGCACGTAAACCTTCTCTGGCGGCGTACGGCGCGCGAGGGAAATTGGAAATCCGTGTCACATTTGGAATCCAGAGCGGCTTGCCGGTGCGCCAGACGGTACCCGGCAAGCCGATGCCCTGTGCGAAAGCTTGCTTGCGGGTAATGGTTTGAAATTCAGATGTTCGAAGAGAAGGAGCAGACCACGTGTCCAAACAACGAAGTTCACTGCCATCGGGGTCGAAGTGCCAGATTGCGCCGAACTCCCAACCGCCGACTTCGCAAAAGGCTTGAAGAATCTTGGGTGTCGCGTCCCGCAAACCAGGGGCTTCGAGCAGAATACGGCTGACAGCGTCCTGGACGTGCAAGCGTTGCTCAGCACGCTTGCGCTCAGATGTTACCGCCGCAAGGGCCAGGGCGGTGAGCGTGATGGTCCCCATGAACGCTTGAAGCAAGAGCAAGGATTTATTGGGGTCCGGGCCGGCAAAGGGGCCGAAGTTTCCCAGGGTGCCCCAAATTGCTATAGCCGACATGGCGGCGGCGGAAGTAATAGCACCGAACTGGCCAAAGCGCAACGCAGCCCAGACGAGGGGCGGAATAGCCAAATATTCCAAGGGTTCGTTGCGAGGGCCGAACGGTATTTCGAGAAAAAAAACCAGCTTGCCGATGATGACGACTGCTAACAGGAGCGCGGCTGCCTCGACAAGATTGCGCCAAGAGGGCGGGCGTTCCACGCGGCTCCCAAAGCAAATCAGAAGCAGAGGGGCAACAATGAGGTTGCTGACAAGGTCACCGATCCACCACGTAGTCCAAACGGGCCAGAACTCCCCGGGTTTGACAGAACCTGCGAAATGCAGAGAAGTCACACCAACGGTGGCACTCACGAAGGTGCTGAGAGTAGCCGCTAAAAAGGCGAACTTAAAGACGTTAGCGGTCCGATCAAACGACCTGCAGCCATTAACGAAGCGATTGATGAGCCAGGCCGCAAGAAGCGCTTCGAGGGTATTTCCGGAAGCGATGGCGAAACTGGTAAGTGCTGAACCCTGCGTAAGAAGGTTTACAAAGAACGCTCCGCAAAAGATTCCAGGCCATAGGCCGTAACCAAACAAAAGGAGAGCAGCCAAAGCCAAACCGGTGGGCGGCCAGACAGCGGACGCACTCGCATTCAAGAAAGCTAAAGACAGACCAAACCTGCCTGAAGCAAAATAGGCAATCCCTACGAGCAGGATACCAAGCGAGGTAAACAGGTAAGGATGTCGGCGCCGTACCATAGCGAATGACCTGCGCTCAGCCGTTTCGCGGGGTGAAGCGTCGGAATGAACTGGCGTCAGCAATGAGGAGACGTTGCCATTCATCGGCAGAATCCTGCAAGGAAGCGTATTCCGTCACACAAATAAAATGGGGTATATACCCCGGTGAATTCGTGCCTCGCCTTTGCTAAACAGAGCCTTGCGAAGCAGAAGAATAAGATGAGCCTGAAAGGAAAGCACCATCATGACACGAACCATTAACGTAGCTGGGCGACAATTGGGGGTCGTTCGACACATTTGTGCATTCTTCCATAGTAAGGAGGAGGAGTATCGCACATTAATGGGTTTTATCAGGGAAGGGGTCGAGCGAAAGGAAAAGGCCTTTCACATCGTCGATGCCGACCAGCGCGACAAACATCGGACGCGCTTACAGGCAGAGGGGATTGAAGTCGATAGCGCAGAAAACTCAGGACAACTGAGAGTCGCTTGCTGGGAGGATGCGTATTTGAAGGACGGCTATTTCGATCAGAACAGGCAAATTCGGTTGATTGAAACGGTGTTGCAGGAAGGGAAACGGGAAGGGTTTCCGCTGACGCGACTCGTAGCGAACATGGAGTGGGCACTCGAGGACAACGCCGGGGTGGAAGACATCGTCGAATATGAGTCTCGGCTGAATTACGTGCTGCCCAAATATGAGGATCCGGTCATATGCACGTACGACTTGTCACGATTTAATGCGGGAGTAGCGATGGACATACTGCGCACGCATCCGTTGGTGATCATCGGAGGGGCGTTGCAGGAAAATCCGCTGTACGTCCCGCCGGACGAATTTTTAAAAGAATTGGAAGACCGTCGAACGCTAAGCGGTTGACCGATGCAGAGCACGATGTCGGGCAGGCAGCCGGCTAGGGCCGAGAACAGCAATGTTGGAGATGAGCTTGCTGAGTTGCGGAGAACCGTCCGCGATCTGGCCGCATTGTCGATGATGCCTTCAATCTGGGTGGATTGCGACTTACGCCGAAGTTTGCAAAACCTGGTGGATGTGCTCCGTGCTGCCTTAAGAGCTGTAACTGTATGCATCCGGGTCGAACTTCCCGACGGCACACGGTTCGAAGGTGAGGCCGCTCGCAGTCTGGCTACTTCCGGCCGGTGCAGTCCCGAAGTCCAAGATTTATTAAACCAAATTTGTAACAGTGATCCTGTTGCCCGGGTTGCACAACTGAATGGCGACGGCCTTTTAAATGCGTTGCCGCACGCCATTTATTCGGAAGGCAGGCGAATAGGCACATTTGTGGCATGC
>DATENK010000756.1:0-4042 GCA_035275085.1 Verrucomicrobiia bacterium
TTGATGTTTTTTACACGCCCATCCAAATGAAGAAAAACCGCCCCGGCGTGTTGCTCAGTTTGATGTGCCCCGAGTCCGATGCAGACAAATTCACCGAGCTGATCCTCCGCGAAACATCCGCCTTCGGTGTGCGGCGCCACATCTCGGAACGCCGCAAACTCCAGCGCGAATTCAAAACCGTCAACACACCTCACGGCCAGGTCGCGATTAAGATCGGCAAGCTCGATGGGCAGGTCCTCCAAAGCGCGCCCGAATTCGAATCCTGCAAACGTCTCGCCGACCAGACCGGCGTGCCGCTGAAAACAATTTACGAAGCTGCTTATGTTGCATCCCGACCTGGTCAATGATCTTTGCTGCCCGGAAACCAAACAGCGTGTGCACCTCGCGGACCCCACGCTGATCACCAGCCTGAATGACAGGATTTCGTCCGGCAAAGCGCGCAATCGCGGCGGTCAACCGATCACCGAAAAGATCGATGCCGGCCTTCTCCGCGAGGATGGAAAATTTCTATACCCCATTCGCCGCAACATCCCCATAATGCTCATCGACGAAGCCATACCACTATGAAAATACAGATCACTCTCGCGTTAATCGTCGCGCCCTTGTTCCTGCTCGCCGCAGACAGTCAGCCGCCTGCGGGGTTTGTGTCCCTCTTCAACGGAAAAGATTTTTCAAATTGGAAAGTGCCCGAAGGTGACAATGGCCATTGGAAGATCATCGATGGCGTGATCGACTACGATGCGCAAAGTGAAGCCAGCGGCGAGAAGAGTCTCTGGAGCCAAAAGGAATACCGCGACTTCGTCCTGCAAGTCGATTGGCGCATCAAGGAAACGCCTTACACCAACCCGAACGTCTATTACATCCTGCCTGACGGCAGCCATGGCAAGGACGTCAAAGGCAAAGAGTTGCCCCTCCCCCTGCCCGATTCGGACTCGGGCATTTATGTCCGCGGCTCCGCAACTCACCAGATCAACATCTGGTGCTGGCCCATTGGTTCCGGCGAAATGTACGGCGTCCGCACGGACCGCAAGAACTCACCCGAACTTCGCGCCGGCGCTACCCCGCGCACCCAGGCCGACAAACCCGTCGGCGAATGGAACCGTTTCGAAATCACCGTCCGCGGCAAAACCGTGAAGGTCGTGCTCAACGGCAAAACGGTTATTCCCACGTACGAACTCCCTTCCCTTCCCGAGAGCGGCCGGATTGCCCTGCAGCATCACGGCAGCAAACGCGGCGACCAATGGACCAGCCCTCCGGCCCTGGTGCAGTTCAAAAATATCGCAATAAAAGAGCTGAATTGACGTTTGTTACCTCGATTTCGCATGACCGTAACCTGATTGTAACATTCGGCGGGTAGAACTGGGACGTGCTCACCTAAATCAGGCGGCGCGGACTTGAAATTTCAATAAGGGGGATCATGTGGCTGTGCGCGCCGCCTGACTCTTTTCCAGCGCAAAACCCCATTGCTTGAGTTCTTCCGTCAACCGCTCCAACGGTAAGCCGATCACATTCGTCAACGATCCTTCGACCGATTCGAGAATCATCTCCCCTCGTTCCTGGATTCCATACGCGCCCGCTTTATCGAACGGATCCACTAACTCGAAGTACCGCCGAATTTCCGATGTGCGTAATGACCGAAACCGCACCGTCGTGCTCACCGCGAACGCGCGCTGTCGATGCTCGCGCAAATGCATCAGGCACACGCCGGTGATCACTTCGTGCGTCTGCCCCTGGAGCATGCTCATCATGGTGAACGCCTCGTTCAGGTCGGCCGGTTTGCCGAAAACATGGCGGCCGAAACACACCAGCGTGTCAGCGCCCAACACCACTGCATCCGGGTAGTGCTTCGCAACGGCGCGCGCCTTCCGATACGCGTTGATCTGGCAAACCTCGGCCGGCGTCATTGCCTGCGACATGATTTCCACCGTCTCGCCCGGCACGACCTGAAACGTAACCCCCAGTTGCCGGAGCAACTCGTGTCGCCGCGGCGATGCGGACGCCAATACCAGAAACCGAGTCATGCGTTCCGAAATCGTTTCAGCTTCTCTGCGAATGATGTCTCATTTAAAACCGGCACCGCTTCCTTGGTCGGCAGATCAACTTCCAGTTCGATCCACGACTTGCACCCACCATAGCTCTGTAGCACAGGTAACTCGAACGCCCGCGGCAAGCGAAATACTCGCACGGCTAGCGCGAAGATGTCCTTCGTTCTGCCCCATTCAAATCGTTCCGCGATCACCTCGTCCTTCCAGATATGCTGTCCTCGAAATGACCGCGCCTGCTCCAAAGAATCGATCCTGCGCCATTCGGCGACTTCCGCTAGAAATTCGATCAATACTTTTTCGGAGTTCGCTGAATTGATAAACCGCTCCTGAGCGGCGGAAATCACCGACTCACGCTGTTGATGGAACAAGGTTGGAAACAACCAAAAGCGCGGATATTCCACTTGAAAGCCGCCCTGGCCTTCGTGAATGCCTCCCTTCCGCAAAATCAAAATTTGCTCCCCGCGCCCAAGCGCATCGACCACCACTGCCCATTCTTTGAACGCGGTCCGCATCCTGAAGAACTTAAGGTTCGTACTTTGTTTTGGCAATTCAGTGCCTACTTCTATGGTTGCGGCCAGACGGGCCCATCGATACTGTCGCGCGGATATGAAAAGCGAGAGTGTCTCGGGCGCGATGGTGCTGGTCCTGTTCGTCAGCGCACTATTCGCCGTATGGGTTTCGGTGCGCTGGTTTTTCTCCGTCAGGGAAATGCAGGAACTGCAAACCGAGCAAAACCGCATCAACAATACGCGCATGGCCGCACAATCGCTGGCGAACGATGCCATCCAATATGGGCGGCAAAACCCGCGTATTGAGCCCTTGCTGGGCGAATTCAATTTGCGTCCAACCACCAACGAACCTTCGGCCAAACCCGCCACCAAATGACGCCTATGGACGTGCCCGAACCATCAAAGCCCGCCGCCGCCCGCCCCGCCGATCAGCCGACCGATCGCGCCGTGCTTGAATTCCTTGCATGGCGTTACGATCGGTTGCACACGCTGTTCCAATTCGCCCTCGCGGGCCTTATCATCTTGAGCGCAGCGATCGATGTCTTTCTCTACAAGCAGATGCGGCTAATGCGAGTCCAGTTGCCGCCGCAGCGCGATGCTACTATTCGTTACGCCATGGATTTTCATAAACGCGACGATGTGACGATCCGGTCATTTGTCGCGCGCTTACAGCAGTTCGCCACCACGAATGCGGACTTTCAACCCATCCTCGACCAATACCGAACGACGCTGGGCGGTTACTACTTGCCCACCCCGCAGAAAGTCGCTCCCGCTCTTCCTCCTGCGAAAACAAACGCGGCCAAGAAATAATCAGAGGACTTCTGGCAGAAATTGCGGTTGAGGCGCCACGCGGATGTCGGGCGTGTAATACTCGATCAGCACTTGCACTGACCCTCCGGCTGGAACTTTTGTGAGCACGTCCACATATGGGACCCCCGTCACCTGTCCGGTTGCGTTCCAGACTGTCGCGCCGGTCCGGACATCCATGACCCAGAGCCGAACGCCGGGAAAGTCCACCGGCGTCGGATTGGTGATCGTGACAACTTGTTCGAATAGACCGGTCTGACGGTTCAGACGAAATGGCCCAGCCGCGTAGGGCGGGTTTGGAAAGACTGTCACCGCGACGGGGCTGGAAACCGCTCTGGCCCCTGCGTTATCAGTAGCGGTCGCGCGAAAGACATATTCGCCCGCGGGCACATTCGTGAGTAACAGCGTGTAATCCGCTTCGGTATCGCTACCCAAAACAATCTCGCCACTCAGAAAATCGACATTCGTCACGGTCCCATCAGGATCTGAAGCGTCCGCGATTAGCGAAATGTCCATGCCTTCTATGTAGATCGCGCCGTTGGTTGGATTGGTGAGGCTCACGATTGGCGGGAGGTTAGCCGGGGGTGGATTGGTGGGCGGGGTATTAGTTCCACCGTCTCCAGTGACCAGAATTGTGGCGATCGCGGGAAGTGAATCAGCAATGCCGTCATTGGCCTTGTA
>DATENK010000757.1:0-5603 GCA_035275085.1 Verrucomicrobiia bacterium
AATGGCCCTGGTGGGTGACGCGATCAGCCACAGTGTCCTGCCCGGGCTGGCGATTGGGTTTCTGGTGGCGAAGACACGCAGCTCGCTCGTCATGTTTTTGGGTGCGCTCGGCGCGGGCGTCGTCACCACATTGTTGATTGAGTTAATCCATAAAAAATCACGGGTGAAACAGGACGCAGCGATTGGGATCACGTTCTCCAGTTTATTCGCGATCGGCGTGATCCTCATCAGTCTATTCGCGAGCAAAATCGATTTGGACCAGGACTGCGTGCTCTATGGCGAAATCGGCACCATTCCCTTAATGGGACCCACGCCGGTGGTCCGCATGGCATGCGTGACAGTGCTGACAATCGCGCTGATCATCCTGTTCTACAAGGAGCTGCTGGTAAGTTCGTTCGATAGCGGCTTGGCGTATTCTTTGGGGATCAATGCCGGCGTGGTGCATTACAGCCTTATGTGCCTGTTGTCGGCCGTTGTGGTGAGCGCTTTTGAATCGGTCGGCGCGATCCTGGTGATTGCGATGTTGATTCTTCCGGGCGCGACGGCGTCGCTGTTATCGCACCAGCTGGCCCGCATTCTTGGACTTACGGTGGTGCATGCGGCGCTGAGCTCGGTGCTGGGAATTCATTTGGCGGTGTGGCTGGATTGCTCGATCGCAGGAGCAATGGTGGTCATGGGCGCGGTGCTGTTTGGGCTCGCGTGGATTTTTAGCCCGCAGCAAGGATTGCTTTTGCGCGCACTCCGTTCGCGCGGCAACCATTGCCAAACGGCCCCAGCCGTGCTTTCCTCTAAGTAGGCATTATATGCAAAACGAAACCGACAAACTGGTGAAGGACCTGCGATTGGTGGTGCAGGACGCCGAAGATTTGATTCGCGCGACGGCGGGCGAGGTCAACGAAAAGACAAAGCAAGCACGAGCCCGCCTATCGCAAACGCTGGAAAAGGCTAAAGAATCTGCACTCGATCTGCAGGCCAAGGCGGCTGAAAAGGCCCAACTCGCGGATGAAGTGATCCGTCAACATCCGTATCAATCAATGGGTGTGGCGTTTGGTGTAGGCCTGCTCCTGGGTGTGATCGTTAATCGCGGACGCGACTAAACTTTCTTTTCATCGAACTTGCGCAAGCCGACCGCTTGCGCGATGTCGTCGAACTCCTCGTGGCTGAGTGCTTCGAGCGCTTTGCCTTTGGCGGCGAGCTTCTCGTTGATTTTGATGACCTTCTCGGTCATGACTTCATGAGTATCACTCGTGCCGCCTACCAAGGCGAAGTTGTCACCAGTAGTAATGCGCTTGTGGCCATCGGTATCGAGACCGACGCCAAGGATCATTGCTTTTCGGCGGGGTTTGTTCTTACCGATTGATTTCGGCATACAAAACAGTAAGCAATTAAAACCGGCAACGCAACACTAGTAATTCCACCCGCTCGGCGCCGGAAACGCACGTAGGAACCGCCTGTTCAAAAGCAATGACGTTATAGTAGCGTTATACGATGGTTTTGCGGATCTGCTTTGGCTTGTTCCTCGCCTTCGCCGCCTGGGCTCAACCCCGCGTTATTATTCTCACTCCGCATGTTGACGCGATTCGCAATGAATTCGCGCGCGGATTCTCTGAATGGCACACAAAGCGTTTTAACGAGTTGGCCGTCGTTGAATGGCGCAACGTGGGTGGGACGGCGGATTCGGTTCGGTTCATTCAATCGGAGTTTTCGCGCAAGCCGGAAGGCATTGGGGTTGATTGTCTGTTCGGTGGTGGTATGGAGCCTTACTTGTTGTTGGATGACAAAAAGTTGCTGGCGGCACATAAGCCGCCTTCCGAAATTCTTAACGCCATTCCGCAAAGCGTGCTCGGCATGGACGCATATGATCCTGAGTTCGCATGGTTTGGCGCGGCATTTTCCAGTTTCGGAATATTGCAGAACAAACGCGTTCAAAGGCTGCTCGGACTGCCGATTGCGCGCACGTGGCGGGAGTTGGCGGACCCTGCGTTGATGGGTTGGGTTGGCGCAGGAGACCCGCGCAACAGTGGGACCATGAACGTGATGTTCGAAGCGTTCCTTCAATATTTCGGCTGGAATGAAGGCTGGCGCGTGCTCACGCAAATCGGCGGAAATGTCCGCAAGTTTGATCGCGTTTCCTCTTCAACCGCGAAGGACGTAACGCTCGGCGAAACGGCTTATGCCTTCGCGATCGACTTCTACGGCTTCTCTCAAATTGCCGCCGCTGGTCGAACCAACCTAACGTTCGTGCTGCCGGAGGATTTTACCGCCTTGAATCCGGACGGCATCGCGATCCTTAAGGGCGCGCCCAATCTGCAAACGGCTGAGCGTTTCATCGATTTCGTCCTGTCCAAGGACGGCCAGAGACTTTGGTTCCTGCCAAAGGGCCATCCGGAAGGGCCGCGTCACAATTCCATCGAGCGCATGTCGATGCGCCCAGATTTTTACAAGCGTTACAAAGGCATTAGCAACATCGAGTTCTCCCCCTTTGAGCTGACGCAGACCTTCCGCTACGATGCGCGCCTGAGCCGCGAGCGCCGCGAAGTCGTCGCCGCCCTGGTGGGGGCGCTACTAGTGGACACGCACGACGAATTGCAATCCGCGTGGAAACAGGTCAATCGACGCGCCGATTTAGTCCGGCGCCTCGGAGAAATGCCGATCACGGAAACCGAAGCACTCTCACTAGCGAAAGGCCCTTGGAAAGACGCCCGCGTCCGGAATCGGAAAAAGATCGAATGGCAGACCTTTGCCCAGCATAAATACCGGAAGTTATGCGAGTCGCGATCAAAAACTTGACCAAGCGTTTTGGCGCCACAGTTGCGCTGGACAATGTCAGTTTTGAGGTCGCATCGCAGGAGCTTTTCTTTTTGCTCGGTCCATCGGGTTGCGGCAAGACCACGTTGCTGCGCCTCGTCGCGGGCTTTTACTCCCCCGATGGAGGCGAGATTTTGTTTGGAGACCGGCAGATCAACGACGTACCGCCGCACAAGCGCAACACAGGCATGGTCTTCCAGAACTACGCGCTTTGGCCGCACATGACCGTCGCCGAAAATGTCGGCTACGGTCTCGATGTTCGCGGCATCAAAGGCGCGGAGAGGAAGTCGCGCGTCGCGGATGCGCTCGACATTGTGCAAATGGGCCCATATGGCGGACGCACGCCGAACCAGCTTTCGGGGGGACAACAACAGCGGATCGCGCTGGCTCGTGCGCTGGTAATCAAACCGGATTTGCTCCTGCTGGATGAGCCACTTTCAAATCTCGACGCGAAACTGCGCCTCGAAATGCGGGACGAGATTCGGCGAATTCACGCGCAGACCAAAATCACGACCATTTACGTGACGCACGACCAGAAGGAAGCGCTTTCATTGGCGCAGCGCATGTGCGTTTTGCGCAACGGGCGCATCGAACAGATCGGTGCGCCGCGCGAGGTTTATCGGGCTCCCGCTAACCATTTCGTGGCGGATTTCATTGGCGAAACCAATTGGTTGCCGGGAACGGTGGTCGATGTCGAAGAGCAGCGAGTCCGGGTGAAAACCCCGGTTGGACTCTTCGAAGCGCATGGCACTTATAACAATGGCGAGCCGGTGTTGGTCGGTTTTCGCCCCGAGTCGATCCAATTCGGCCAGAACGCGTCCAACAGTTTTGCGGCGCGGATCACGCGCGTGAATTATCTCGGGGAGATCGAACAGTATGCGCTTGAAATTGCGGATGGAAAGCTTATCAAGGCCTTCGAGCAAAACCCGCTCGCGCATCGCACGGTAGGAACTGAACTTACGGTGCATGTGCGCGCGCAAGACGTGCTGGTGTTGAGGCAAAGTAGGGATCAACCCTACATCGAACGAAAATCGGATGTTTTATAAACCAACGTGTGAATTATTCTGAGAGAGGACAAGGAGAGAAGCCCGTAGCCGGGCTCATGGGTTGGCGTCCGATTTCCGATAAATAATGTAGATTAAATTGTATGGCTTTTCGGAAGAAGCAACACGCAAAACACGCCTCGCGCAATCGCGGAGTGAACCTGGCCGACAAGCATCCGCGCATGATGAAACGGGTGCCGATCGCCGCGCCTCCGGCGCGCAATTCGCATCCAGCGCAGGATGGTGAGAATCGCTTGCAAGTGGCCGTTCCGGAACTTAAGCGCGTCCCGGCGCTGGCGAACGAAGGGCGCCCCGAGCGCGAGCGCGGCTCATATGACGCGGATACAGCGATCAAGCTGTATTTGCGCGAAATCGGCCAGGTGAAATTGCTCACGCCCGAACAGGAGATCGAACTGGCGGCAAAAATAAAGAAGGGCGACAAAAAAGCGCGCGAACAGATGATCAAGGCGAACTTGCGCCTGGTTGTCAAAATTGCGCACGACTACGAAGGATTCGGCCTGCCACTTTTGGATCTGATCAGCGAGGGCAACATTGGCTTGATGAAAGCCGTCGAGCGATTCGACCCGGCGAAGGGCGGCAAATTGTCCACTTATGGTTCGTGGTGGATCAAACAATCGATCAAGCGCGCGCTCGCCAATCAATCGAAGACCATCCGTCTGCCCGTTCACCTGGTGGACAAGATCGCCAAGATGCGGCGGACCGCCATGCGGCTGCAGGAAGAATTGGGGCGCGAGCCCAGTGATGACGAACTGGCGGGCGAGTTGGGTATTTCCGCATCGCGCGTTTCGCAGATGCGGACGGCGGCGATCCGGCCCGCTTCGCTTGACGCGCCGATCGGTGACGATGAGTCCAACAACTTCGCCGAGGTGGTGCAGGATGAGAATGCCGACACGCCTTACGAACAGCTTGAGGAAAAGACCGTCACGGGCATGCTGCATGAAATGATCAAGACGCTGGACCCGCGCGAAGCGACGATTCTGCGTTATCGCTTCGGCCTGGACGGCGGCTCGGAAAAAACGCTCGAAGAAGTGGGCGAAAAGTTCGGCGTGACCCGCGAGCGCGTGCGCCAGATTCAAAATATCGCTTTAAACAAGCTCCGGAAAATGATAGAAAAACTCGAATCAGTTAAGACCTGATCGAGTTCCTATGGAGCAAAAAGCAAGCGTCGCTGACATCAAAGCGGCCATCAGAAACATTCCGGATTTTCCAACCCCCGGGGTGCAGTTCAAAGACATTACGCCGGTCCTCGGCAACGCCCGCCTTTTCGCGAACACGATCGATCTTTTAACACAGGGCTATGCGCCCGGGTCCATCGATACGATTGTAGGCATCGACGCCCGTGGATTTATTTTCGCCGCGGCGGCCGCCTTTAAACTGAAAACGGCGTTCGTCCCCGTGCGTAAAAAAGGCAAGCTACCGTTCTCAACCTACGAGCAGGACTATGCGCTTGAATATGGCACCAATACCATTGCCATCCATACCGATGCCCTGCATAAAGGCACTCGCGTATTGCTGGTGGATGATTTGCTTGCTACCGGGGGCACTGCCGCAGCCGCGGCGCAACTCGTGCAAAAGGTTGGCGCCAAAATTGAAGCCATTCGCTTTGTTATCGAGCTCAGTTTCCTCAACGGGCGGGACAAACTCAAAGGGTTGAACGTCGAGTCCCTCATCGTATACTAGACGTGGCTGCGCTTGGAAGAGTGCTGCTGGTCCATGATTCCGCGCGAGATT
>DATENK010000758.1:0-2347 GCA_035275085.1 Verrucomicrobiia bacterium
CTGCAGTTTCCCGACCGTGCTCCCTTCGCTCAATGGCTCGAACCGCAACTTTTGCGGCGAAAACAGCAGCACCGTACCCGGAATCGGCGGCTGGGTGATCGCCGTTTCGTAGAAGTTCCGGATTTGTTTCACCTTCGAGCGCGAAAGCTGGCGCTGGAAAGCCCGCTCGTTGCGCTCCACGCGGGCGATGAATTGCGCGACGTCGTCATTGGCTTCTGCTTCGTCGGGTGTGATGGAACCTTCCTCGCCGTAAAAGCGGCTGATGAATCGCACCTTTTCGAGAAGTTCTTCCGAGGGGTACGCCGCGAAATAAAATACTGCGTCCTTCTGCCGAATCCGTGTCGCAATCATGCAGCCCGATTTGGCGGCGGCACGCTGAAAACGTCAAGCACCCTTTATGTGAGGAGTTCCCACTTCTCAGTGGCGGTATTCCACTGATACACGTCCGCTTCGGGCTGCGGACGGTGAAGCGTGGGCGTGTTTTGATATGCGGACAGCGCCGTGCGCGCCTCCCAGGGGCCCTCGTGCTGCGAAACAATTCCAAGCACCGACGAGTAAACCAGGAACGGCCTGAGCCGCGGCGGCTTATTAATCGGGAAATCCAGTTGATCCACGAAGATCACTTGCTCGTCGTTCTCCCAGGCGCCCAGCACATCATCGAAGGTGTCCGGCTGCACGTAACGGCTGAGCAACAAAAAATCCGACCGCGTCAGCGGCTTGGCGAGGCAATCCTCCTCCAACTCGAAGAGGTGGCAGAACTCTTTCACCTGATCAGAGCCGTGCACGATCAGGAAAAAATTCATGCCTTGATCCACCTGGTCGCGCACCCGGTCCGCCCAATCCGGGGTATCCATCCTCAAGACTTCCAAACCACGAACGAGATTCACGCCCATGCGCGAAACCTACAATCCTGCCGCGGCAAGCAACAGTCGGTGAAAACCCGACTTTTACCCGCCCCGTGCGACCCATCGTAATCCGGTTCGTGGCAAACTTTAGCTTGCGCCACCCGCGCCCTCACTTATGTTTTTCGCCTGCTTGTGGCGGCGGGGTAGCCAAGTGGTAAGGCACGGCTCTGCAAAAGCCTTATTCGTCGGTTCGATTCCGACCCTCGCCTCCAACTTCTGATGTGTGTGCATCAAGCGAGGATCGGCGAGGCGATTGTCCTCAAATTCTGAACCTGCGCGCATCGCTCAATCTTGTCATTCGGTTTTCAACTTCTGACCTCGGGCCTATCACGAGGTCCGTTTGGGCGCAAATGTCCGAATCAATGCCTGGAGCGCCTGGCGGGTTTTCCAGGCAGCGATGCCCTTCCACCCGCGGTTGCACGCGACGAGCACGGCAAAGTTAATTTCGGGCGCGACGCACACGATGCAGGTCCACCTTCCATTGCTTCCGGCGTGCCAGAGGCGGCGGCCGGTGTCTCCAGGCTGGGTGCCTTGTGCCCAACTGGCTGTGCTGATAAACCATCCGGCAGAGTAAGTTACCGCGCGTGCAGCATCACCAGTTGCCAGGAAGGTTGCCCCACGCATGCCCCACCTTTCGAAAGATGTGGCCGATGCGACCGCGTGCATTTCCGCAAATTCATCGAGCTTGAGCAGCGCGGCCCGGCAATGCGGATTGGCCGGATCTCCCCGCAAATGGAGCGCGATAAATTTTGCCCAATCCGTAATCGTCATATGTGCCAGTCCCGCGGGACCGTGGACCAACGGTATTTCCGCGCCGGGGCGGCGTGGGTCAAGCGGTTTGCCAAGGACCGCGCAGTGGCCCCAGGCTTGATCGGCTTTATCCGCGGCACCTGGCGCGCCGAATCCACCCGAGGTGATGCACAGTGGCGCAAACAGTCGTTCGCGCATCAGCTCCTCCCACGCCCGACCGGTAATCTGTTCCAGCACTGCGCCCGTGAGAACGTAGCCAACGTTGGAATACCAGTATTTGGCGCCTGGAGCGATTCCTGGGCGGCGTGAAAGGACATGCTTCGCGATTTCCAGGCGTTGCTGCGGCAAGGTTCCCAGCCGTGCTCGAGCGGGCCACACCAACTCGGGGGCGCCGCGCAATGCGCGAAAAAGGTTAAACACCTGAACTAAACCTCCCGGCTCCAAGGGCAAGCCGGCGCGGTGCGCTAGAACCTGCTGCAAAGTGACTTTCTCCCACGCCGGGTGCATCGGCTTCGCCGTCTCAGCAAAAAGTTCGCCCAATGTAGTGGTCCAATTCAGCTTGCCTTCCTCGACGAGCATCGCGACGAGCGTCGCCGTCATGGCTTTGGTGCAGGAACCAAGGTGAAACCGATCATCGAGCGTGACGCGCTCCGGGGACCCTTTCTTTCGAACCCCGGCGACACCTTGGGCGA
>DATENK010000759.1:0-2697 GCA_035275085.1 Verrucomicrobiia bacterium
GCTGGTTTTCATCGATCGCTTTGAGAGCCGACTTAAAGTCGGTTTTAAACTCCGTTACCTTTTGCTTGGCCCGATACATCGCTATGCCCACGATGGTTACGATCAAGGCGATGAGGGTGAGGCAACCGCAACCCCCGAGAATCCACGGGAGCGAGCTTTTCCTGGGCGGCTGACCAGGCGGCGGAGTGTAGACGGGAGGACGCGCCGGCGGAGGGGCGGCAGGCGTTGCGGGTGGAGAGGGCGGCTGCGGGGCAGCCGGCGGCGGCGGAGCGCTGAATGGCGGCGGAGGCGGTGGCGGGGGAGAGGAATCGGATGGCTGCGCAGGCGTGGATTCAGGCGGATTTGGTGGCTCGTTCATGGACAATAGCGATCAGAGACGGCGCGATTTTAGTCGGCCTCGGCAAGAAGCGTCAAGCCGGACACGGGCACAGCTTTAACGCGCCAACGGCGGTTTGGGCGCAGCATGCTTCAGAAGCCCAAACAAATCACTGTCAGTCGATAACACCAGAGTGGCTTCCTTATTTAGAACCCGGCGATAGGTCTCCATGCTCTTGAGGAAAGCATAGAACTCCGCCGCCTGCGGATTCTGGGCATAGGCGCGAGCGTAGATTTCGGTCGCTTTCGCGTCGGCTTCGCCCCGAATTTCCTGGACGCGCCGATAAGCAGTCGACTGGATCTCGTTCAGGTCGCGATCACGCTGACCAGCGATGCGGGCGGCTTCACCTTCGCCTTCGGAACGGAAGCGTTGCGCAATCTGGCGGCGCTCGCTAATCATGCGCTGATAGATACGGTCGAGAACATCAGGGTTATAGTTCACGCGTCTTAGCCGCAGATCGAGAAGCTCGACTCCGAACTCCGCTAGCTTCACCGCAGCCGCTTTCTTGATTTCGTCCTCAATCTTGAGGCGTCCGAAAGCTATCGGCGGCAAGACACCAATGGTGCCCATACCGACAGGCCCGACTTTCAAGGTCTCATCGTGCATCGGCTTTCGGTCCTTATCGGTCCGCACAATCTCAATCAGATCGTGTTTGGCGATGGCGTTACGAGTCTCGCTTCCAAGTATGTCCTCGAGCCGGGATTGCGCACTGCGCTCATCATGGAGCCGCACAAAATAGGTCATAGGTTGAGAGATGCGCCACCGCCCATAGGTATCGACATGGATATAGGTCTTATCGCGCGTCGGGATGGCGACCGGCGAGCCGTCCCATTCCAGGAAGCGCTTATCGATCCGGTTGACAGCCTGAATAAGCGGCAGCTTCATGTGCAGACCGGGCTCAGTGGTCGGCTCGCCGACCGGCTTGCCGAACTGAGTTACAATCACCTGCTCAGTCTGGTGCACCGTATAAAAGCAGCCCAGCAGCACCCGAAAGAGGAACAGAACGCCTACGATTGTTATAACCCAAAGGCAGCCGCGCTTATTCATTTTGTCTCCGGCTTGAGAGAAAGCGGCAGAATCGGCAGAAGCTGTTTCATCGAGTCGTCGACAATGATCTTCGGCCCCATCGAAGGCAGAACCTCGCCCATGGTTTCGAGATAAAGCCGGGTGCGTGTGATCTCGGGCGCCTTCACGTATTGCTGGAGAATCGCGTTGAAGGAAGCGATGTCCCCTTCGGCTTCGTTAACACGTTTGAACCGGTAACCTTCCGCGGCGCGAATGGTTTGATCCGCCTGACCACGAGCGCGCGGGACCGCTTCGTTGTAGTCGCCATTGGCAATATTGATGGCGTTTTCGCGGTCCTGCTGGGCTTTGTTCACTTCGTTAAAGGAGGCCTGCACTTCGCGCGGCGGATTGACGTTCTTTAACTGCACCTGATCGATCCGGACGCCGAGCTTGTAGCGTTTCGCCAACTCCTGCATCCGGGTAAGAGCGGAAATCTCTATGTCCTGCCGGCCAATCGTGATCACTTCATCGACGGTGCGGTCGCCGATGACTTCGCGCATGGCGGCTTCGGACAGGTCGCGCAAGGTCTGGCCGGGGTTGCGGACATCGAAAAGATATTCCTTGGGATCGTCGATGCGATATTGGACGACCCACTCGACCAGGGCGGCGTTCAAGTCCCCGGTGACCATCGATTTTTCCTCGAGCTGCTGCTGGCCTGGCTGGTCGGGGTTCGTGTAACCGTAAGTGTAGAACCCGAACTCCAGCTTCAACTGGCGTCGCGTCGGTAGCACCGTCACTTCGTCCACGCCGAGCGGGACCTTAAAATGCAATCCGGGCTCGACGGTCTTCAAAAACTTCCCGAACCGGAGCACGACTCCTTCCGATTCAGCGGGCACGGTATAATACGATGTCCAGACGAGGACGAGGACGAGGAAGACGATCGCGCCGACAGCGAGCAAGCGGAGTGGAGGCTTCCGCAGATTCAGGTTGATAACGGCGGGTGGCTGGTTGTTCATTGCGCGCGGTGGGCGGCGCAAGCTAGAGCAGGGGCGCGGGGAAGAGAAGAGAAAATTGGGACGCTAACATGAGCGAAGTGACGATTCGGGGCGCGAAGATGACTGATGTCGAGCGGCTGGCGGAGCTCAACGGAACACTCGGTTATCCGGTCAGCGCTGCCGTCATGACGGAGCGGCTCGCGCGCGTTTTGCCGATGAAAAATCACACCGTCCTGGTGGCCGAGGTTTCAGGAGAAGTGGTGGGATGGCTCCATGGCGCCGAACAGGAAGCCCTGGCGGTCGGAACGCTGGGCGAAGTCT
>DATENK010000760.1:0-3228 GCA_035275085.1 Verrucomicrobiia bacterium
ATATGGATCGTACACCACGCGCGTGTCAAAAATGTTCGAGGCGACGCCGGACCAAAAAGCTTCCTGCGACCGGGTGGAAATGGGATTGCCGAGGCGATCTTGTACCCGGATTTCGCTGGCGCAAGCCACTACCAGGTGAGACGGGCTGGCCGCGCCATGGGTATCGGGCGGCGCCACTTCGCCATTATCTGGCAGTGCCACGAAACTTTGGGAAGGGCTCGGGGACGGATCGGACAGCGTTTGGGGTTGCGGCTCCTCATCGATGCTTTGCGGTCGGGCCAAAGCCGTGCGCCGCGTCGTTTGCGAAGTATCTTCGACTGGCAAAGCTCGCAGGCGGGCCTGGCTGCGCTTGTGAATCGGCTTGAAAGTGGTTGCGCCGACTGACACGGAGTTGGTGGCTAAATTGAGGGTTGGAGCCTTGATCGCCGTCCCAACTTCCTGTCCCACGACGGGCATGGCGATCAGCATCAAAATCCCCCAGATACGGCCCATCCTAAGGAGTTTTCCGGGATTCTTCATATCGGGTACGCGACTTCGACAACGGACAAGGCGAGTGCGCTCAATTTCTGCAATTCAGGGTACTCAAACGCCAATTATGTCAGCAAATCAGGGGGTCAAAGTCAAACCCCATTCAGGATTTATTGCACGCGCACGCGATAAAAGCGCTTGCTACCAGCCGCTGCAGGATCGGTGACGGTCACAATACCGCCCGTGCCCGTTAGCTCGGGCAATGCGGTCCAGGGCGCGTCCAACGAATCTTGATATTCAACGACATAGTGCTGAACGGAAATTGTGGAGAATGTCAGTTCGACTGTTCCAGCAATACGCCTGATGCTCAAGATGCGCGTGCCTTCGAGCACGTTAACCCTGGCAGGTTCGCTGAGCACCGTGCCTTCGTCATTGCTGATCCTGACGCGATAGTCGCCGCGATCAGAACCCGCGACGGCTGCGAGCGCAAAGATTGAGTTGGTCTGGTCGAGTAACTCCACACCCTCATGTTGCCATTGGTATCGGAGTGGGCCTGGACCTTTGGCAATGACCCGCAGTTTTAAAGGGGCGCCTAGCGTTAGTGTTTGCTGCTCAGGTTGCCGAACAATCAGGGGCGCGCCGTTCGTGGGGTGCACCGTCAATTCGAACTCGCGCGTTGTAACACCGCCATTGGTGTCCGCCACGGCAACTTGTAACACCATCCAACCCAATTGACCCGTGCCGGGTGTCACACGTACTGTGAGATTGCTGCCCGAGCCGCCGAACTGAATGCCGGACAAAGGCGCCAGTGCAGTATTCGTCGAGATCGCTGTCACAGTCAGATTGGTGGCATCAGATTCGAGATCACCAACCGTGAATGCCACGGCCGCGCTCGTGGTGTCCATTGGGGTTATGATTTCGGGAATGGCTGAAACAAATGGAGGATCGTTGACCGGATCGACCGTCACCAAAAACGCATTGCTCGCAACCAGGCCGGCCTGGTCTTCCACGAATATCGTGATTCGGCTTGTGCCGTTTTGATCTGCCATTGGCCGCGCCCGCAGCGTACGGTTGTTCCCAGTTGCCTCAAAACTGAACGCGCCAGCGCTGAACAATGCCGGGTTTGATGATTCGGCCCGCACGACGAGGTCTGCCGGCAGGGTTTCGACGTCATCAACGGTGAAGTTCGCATTCAACTCACCATCCTCCGGTATCGTCACATCGCCGATGCCGGAAATGCTCGGCCGGTCCTCAACTGGCTGCACCGTAACCGTGAAAAGATTTGTCGATCGCACACCGGCTTCATCGCGGATGCGGATTTCCATTACCGCGGTGCCGTACTGGTTCCTCGCAGGTGCAATGATGATGTACCGAGTATGGTTAGTGCCGCCGAGACCGATAAGATTGTCCGGAAGCAGCGTTTGATTGTAGCTGCGAGCGCCGACGATCAGCGCCGTGTCTGGCGTTTCAACGTCGCCGATCTCGAAAAACACTGTCTTTGGGATGTCTTCCGAAATTACCTGGTCGCCCACCGGCACTAAAAATTCGGGATAGTCATTGACCGCTTGCAGCCCGAGAACGAAGCTCGTTGTGGCGCTTAAGCCTGCTGAATCGGTGACGTTAACAGTGATGACGTTCGTCCCGAACTGGTTGGTAGCGCCGCGAATTAGCAGTGCGTAATTCGTGCCACTCACCGCGAAGGCCAGGTTCGTGGTCGGGACCAGGTTTGTATCATTGCAGACCCCTGAGAGCTGAAAGACCTCGAGCGGATCGTCAGGGTCTGAAATCGCCAATGGCACGGTGAGCAGGGTATCTTCCTGCCCGAGTTGATCGACGATTGTGGCGATGACCGGAGGTCGCGGCGCGCCCAGCACCGCGATGGAACTTAGCACCACTCCGACGCGATTACTGATTTCGACACGGTAATTGCCAAATTTTGCAGGTTGCACATCCGCAATTGTCAAAGCCGACGTGGTCGCTCCCGGGATTGGCGTTACATCATAGTACCACTGATAGCTTAGTGGTGAGTCGCCCGTGACGATGACGTCGAACACTGCAGTGGCGCCGGAGGCAACGTGTTGATCACGCGGTTGCCTCACTATGCGTGGGGGATTCTCCGCGACGAACACCGCCGTGCTCAGGTTGTTAGCGGGATTCAAGTCAATCGAACTGCTCGTCACGCCCACGGAATTCGAAACTGTGCCTGCGGCGAGGGCAGTCAAAGATATTTGCACAAAGGCCGAGCCTCCCGGCGAAATCTCGCCCAGAGTGCAACGGAGGATGCCAGAGTCATTCGTGCAACTGCCCTGGCTGCTCGTCGCGCCGCTGAAGGAAAGATTTGTTCCGTAGGGATTGGTCAACACCACTGCGCTGGCGGTCGCCGGCCCTCGATTCGAGACCATCACGGCGACTGTGACGTTGTTGCCGACAGCGAGCAATTCCGGCGTCGCAATTGCGCTGACTGCAAGGTCCGCCATCGGATCGCGCCCCCAAATATCCAATCGCCAGCCATTGCGCAAGGTCGCCTGGTCCTTAATGGTATCGTCTACCAGATAAAGCTTCCAGGTGCCATTGGGATCAGTGCCCGTGAAGATGTTAAAGCTGTTACCGTAAGGACCGGCAGGAGCAGGCGCGGGCATCTCATTAGTGGCAGGCTCATAATCCGCCGGACGGAAATATGATGCCGTTATAGCGCCGTTGTCCGGCAACATAGCCGGCGCGAGATCATCCAACGTCAAATCCAAATTGCTCACCGCCGTG
>DATENK010000761.1:0-3236 GCA_035275085.1 Verrucomicrobiia bacterium
CCACCCTCTCGTCGTTGGCTGCTGATGAGCCCGCTGATAAAGCCGTCCAATTGCAACATGGCATCCGGCAACCGCCCACAAATAAACGGGAATTCCCATTGCATGATGTGGCAGTTCGCTTGCGAGATCCATGATTCCATCTTGGGCGTGACCATTTCCACGCGTGACGCCGATTCACGATTGGTCGCGATTCGCGAGTCCAGCCACAGCAACGCCGCGAATCCCGGCGAATGGCCAGGAGCCCAACCAATGCAATGCCGAAACTTTTCACCTTGCTCGTCCGACACGGTTTTAAGAAATCCGATTCGAGACAAGGAGAGCTCCTCCTGAAACGATCGCGGCCATGGATTCGGCTTCGGCAAACCGTTGTTGTCGCGCAACCATTCCCGTAGCGCGACCAGCACCGGTCCTTCAGCTACCACCAGCGTGGCAGATAGGTTCGTCGCATTCGTAGTAAACAACCCGAGGCGATGATTGTCCATCTTTTCATCAAAATTTGGCGAGGCGAACCGTGTCAAAGCATCACCCGCTTTCCAATGCAACGCGACCGTGTGTTGTGGCCCGTCATCATAAAAACGCGAATGGTCCCTCAGCGAATCCGGCGTAAAAAACTTATCATCGGGAGTGCGAGCACCCTCGCGAGTCGCTCCTCCTACCGTTACTGCCATCAACGGAATCGTGATCTGATGCGGAGGCGGCGTCCGACGATCGTTCAGTGGCGGATTAAAATCGCGCGGGTTGCTCGAGCGTTCCGGGCCGTACAAATACTCAAGTCCCGGAAACAGTCCCCATGCTTTTTCTGGTCCAGTAACATAAATATTGGGTCCCCAAAACGTCCGTTGCATCCGGCATTGCCACCCGTAATCGATTCGCGCCGACGGTCGGTCGCGGTCCACGCTGACACGCAGACTGAGTTGGCATTCCGCTCCGTTCGTATCCAGCGCCGGCTGGACGAACTCGATCGCTGATCTAGTATGCATGCGCGCGGCCAGCGGCCGTACCGTAAAACCATCAATCTTGAACAACGGCTTCCAAATTCCGACTTCGGTCCACTTCTTGCCTTCACGCGCCAAAATTCGCGCGGAATCGAATCCGTCCGCCTCGCGAGCGAAATCGAGCCGCAAACTATCGTTCTGGATTGTGTTCGTGGCACCGCGAACAAAGCCCGAAATCAACAGGATGGAGGCTAACAGAGCAGTACAATGGCTGTACACGGGCAGCATTATTACCCATCCGAAGTTCCCTTCTGCAATCGTCTTTTTTTCTCCGGGGGTTGGACGGTTTTTGTCTTACCCTGTATCTTAAGATTGGAAGAAAGTCGTTATGCTTCCGACAATATGCATGGCTTGTGGAGAGCCAATCGGACAGCGGGTGCCCGAGAATCCAAACATCTGCGCAGCCTGTTGCTGCGAAACCGTGGCACAGGATAAAACCGCTCCAGCCCATGAACCCGAGACCGTCCAACCACGCCTCCATGCGTCTGATGCCCTTCATGCTCGACGCCGTCGTTCACCCGCGGTCGGCGATCATTCTCACGAGCGTAAAACCTCCCCTGCCCTTACCCGCCGCAAACATGAACCGAAATCCTAATCGATTGCTCCTCTTATTTGCCCGACTCGCTCACTAAATATTCAGCCACAAAATCTTCGTCCAGCGTCACGCCCAATCCCGGCCGGTCCGGAACCGTCATCCACCCATTGTCAGCGTCCATCTTTTCTTTTGTGAGCTTATGCCGCATGGGCGAATCATCCACGCAATTCTCAAAGACAAACGCGTCCCGGCACGTGCTCAGCCAATGCAAACTCGCCGCCACGGTGATTGGACTGGTGTAACAATGGTTGCACAGACGTGCGCCGATTTCTTCCACGCGCGCCCGAATGTAAGCCCCGTCCGTGAATCCGCATCGCGAAGGATCGACCTGGTAAATATCCAGGGCCCGCCGCTCGATCAGCGGCCGAAACGATTCTCGCCCGCATTCGGCCTCGCCAGCGGCAATCGGCACCGGCGAACGGTCCCGCAACCAGACGTATCCATCGATGTCCGCCGGACGCAGCGGTTCTTCGAGCCAGCCAATGTTGAATTCGGCGAACGCCTCGGCCCGCCGCAATGCCGTCCGCGCGTCCCACACACAACCCGCATCGATCAGCAACATCGCGTCCTGTCCGGCGCCGGCCCGCGCGCCGTGCACCAGTTCGATGTCCAGCGCTTCACTCTTGCCCATCGGCTCCCAACCAAACTTGATCGCGCGATATCCGTTCTTGGTCCAGCGCCGCGCGATTTTCTCCGTTTCTTCGCCATCTTTGCCAAAGAGGATCGACGCATACGCCGGAATTCGCTCGTGCAACCTTCCTCCGAGCAAACGATGGATCGGCTCGCCAAAATGCTTCCCCTTCAAGTCCCAAAGCGCCATATCCACGGCGCTCATAGCCGCGATCGCCACCGACGTGCGTCCGAAATATTGCGTGCGCCGATACATCTTTTGCCAGAGCCGCTCCGTTTCCAACGGATTTTCTGCCAACAAAATCTCGCGCAGCCCACATGCGATATTATGGCTGAACGGCGCATCCACGATCGACTGGACCACTTCTGGCGAAGCATCCGCCTCCCCTATCCCTTCCACGCCGTTGTCCGCCCTCACGCGGATCAGCACCACGTCTTGCGAACTCGCAGTTTTCTTTTCGACCGACCGCACACGCAAAACCTGACAGATGATTTGGGCGATTTTCATGCTCAAGACTGCCGATACAGGTCACAAATCGTCAAAGTAAATCTCGCTAAAGCACTGCCCTTTTTATAGAATTTACCGACCCGTGAGAGCTCTTGTAGTGTTTGTTTCCTTGCTGCTTTCTCCGTTTGCCAGTGCCACCGAACCTTACCGGCTTTCCCAACCTGCGCTTAGCTCGACCGAACTTGTGTTCAGTTTCCCAACGGTATCGAATCGCACTTACACCGTCCATTCGGGCACATACATTCATGTCCTCGCCCCTCTACTCGTTCGCGTTTCCAAGCTACCGCGGCACGAATAGCCTGCTGCTCTCACGCGTGAATTGGATGTTCGATGTCACCACGGGCCCCAACGGCGGCGAAAACTTTGGCCTCGTCACCGTACGCACAGACATTTCTCCTGCCACGATCCGCTTCGAGCTTTTCGATGCCGAAGGTGTTCTGCGTAGCTCCACCGCGCTTTACGAATCCGCCGCCGGTCTGGTCGTTTCACCGTAACCCGGGATTCGTGA
>DATENK010000762.1:0-3815 GCA_035275085.1 Verrucomicrobiia bacterium
GCCAGGATGGTTTCGGAGAACCATTGGGCGGCCTGTTGAATCGCGGGTTGTTGCTGCTCAACAACGCCGATCAGGTCCCGGCAGCGGCTCAGGTATTCGGCGCCAGGCGTCATCAGCGGCTCGCGGACACGCTCGGTTTGCCGCTTTCCCCGGGGATGCTTGCCGGACGGCCGCGATACTTTTCGTATAAGCGCGTGTGGCGTGTAGCGAGCGAAACTTCCTGCCCCGCAATCCACACCCGCTGGACTTTGGAGCGAATGTCGAGAATGTCGCCGTCGGAAACGAAGAGGGACGCTTCTTTGCCGGTATCAATCGAACCAAGGCGTTCATCGACGCCAAGCACCTGGGCGGGGTAAAGGGTAATGCCTTTCAGAGCCTCGTCTGCGGGCAAACCGAATGCCACCGCCTGCGCAGCATTGTAAGGCAAATTGCGGACCATACTCGCTTCGAACCGGCCACCCTCGCTGAAGATGACCTTTACGCCTGCCCGATGGAGGATTGCGGGCGTCTTGAATTGTTTGTCGTACGAATCGGTGTCGGTGGATGGGAATTCGAAAAGGCTGTCGAAGATCACCGGAATCTTTTTTGCCGCGAGCAAGTCGGCGGCTTGGGCCGCTTCCTGACCACCGACAATAACGGCATAAAAACCATTCGTATCAGCCCACTTCACGGCCGCTCGGATTTGGCGTGCGTCGTCGGCCCGAATCATGAGCGGGATTTCGCCGCGCACGAGCGGAAGCATCGCTTCCCACGCGGGGATCACCGACTTGTCGGTCCGCGACCTGGCGTACGCTTTAGCCTGCGCAAAAAACTCGTCGATATCTTTCAGACGCGCGCGGCGCTCCTTGGCCTGATCCTCAAGGCTCTTCCAATTAGAGCGGTCCCGCAGGTCCTCGCGGGCCCGCGTATCGAGGTTCATGTTCGGCCAGGTGAGATGCAAGGCGACGGGTTTGCGAATGGTCATTTCTTCAGTGGTCCACCCTGCAAGCGCAATCACTCCTGACAGGCCGGACACAATGCCGCCGGAAGGGACAGGTTGCGCATGCGTGATGCCGTTGGCGCGAGCAACCGGAATGAGTTCTGAGTCCGGGTTGACCGCGATCCACGATTGCACATCCGGAGTGAATTGCCCGACTTCGGCGCTGTCGCGGGTCGCAGCCACACCAGAAATTTCAATGAGGCCCAGCGTAGTATCCGCAGCGATTAAGCCGGGGTAAAGATGCTGGCCTTTGAGGTCGATCATGCGCGCGTCCTTGACGGCAATAGCAGGCCCCACATCGACGATCTTTTTGCCGTCAACCAGGACGTCGCCGGGCGCGAGCGTCTGGCCGGAAACCGTATGAACTGTGGCGCCTCGAAACAGCACGCGTTCGGCGCGGGCGGTAAACGCCACAAGCAAAATGACGAGTAGATTAATCTTCTTCATCGAGGCAATCGCGATCATGGGAGTCGTGTTGGTATTCCAAAGCGACCTGAAAGAAAGCGGCTTCGGCCTTCGCGTCGGGGCCGGCTGTTTTGCCGGGATTTTTCAGGATCTGTTTTGCTTTATCGATCAAGTCGTCGCGTTCTTTCTGCAATGCCGCAACGCGCGTGGTGTTTTCGTCGCGATCGAAATATTTTTTGCCGTCAATCCATGTTTGGAGACACACAGTCTTCGAGTCCAGCGGAGATGCTGACCAAATAACAAGATCGGCGTCTTTGCCGACTTCGAGGGAACCGACGTGATGATCGATGCGGAGTTGTTTGGCCGGGTTGATCGTAACGAACTTAAACGCTTCCTCTTCCGTCGTGCCGCCATACTTCACCGCTTTGGCCGCTTCGAGATAGAGACGGCGGGCATGATCCGACGAATCGGAATTGAAGGACACGATCACGCCGCGGTCGCGCATCAGGCTGCCGGCGTAGGGGATCGCGTCGATCACCTCATACTTATAAGCCCACCAATCGGCGAAGCAGGACGCGCCGGCGCCATGCTGCGCGATTTCATCGGCGATCTTGTACCCTTCGAGCACGTGCTGCAAGGTGCCGACTTTTACGTTGAAGGATTCCATCGTGCGCAAGAAGGCCAGGATTTCGTCCTGCCGATAGGAGTGGCAATGAATCCATCGTTTGCCTTGAAGAATTTCGCCGAGCGTTTCCAATTCGAGATCCCGGCGAACCGGACGGCCGTTCGCATTTGCGATCTCCTCGAGGTATTGCTCCGCGGCCGTAAAGCGGTTGGCCATGAAGGTGCCCACGCCCATCCGCGAGCGCGGGAAGCGCGTGCTGCGATCGGACGTGGATTGCTTCACATTTTCGCCGAGTGCGAATTTGATTCCGGGCGGCGCATCGGCAAACTTGAGTTCGTCCGGCGCTGCGCCATCGCGGAGCTTAATGATGCAATTCTGACCACCGATGGGATTGGCGGACCCGTGCAGAAGATTGGCACACGTCAGGCCGCCGGCGAGTTGTCGATAAATGTTTGCCGTCTCAGAGTTCACGACGTCGGCGACGCGCACCATGGCGGAGGATGGGACTGTGCCTTCGTTGACGGCGCCAAGGATCATGCTGTGATTATGCGCGTCGAGCAGACCGGGCGTGACGTGCTTGCCTTTGCCATCGATGACTGTGCCGGACCCAGACAGATTTTTGCCGACGGCCTTGATGCGGCCATTCGCGAGGAGCACATCGGCGTTCTCCAGGATTCCTTGTGGGCCGCAGGTCCACACCGTGGCGCCTTTGACCAGCACGCTATCAGGAGTTGCAAGCGGACCGCGACCGTCAAGGGGCGCGCGAGCCAGGCGCTCGCTGCGGATTGTGCGCGATTTGGGATCAGTCTTTAACGTGTCGACCTGGTTGGTGGGCGCAGGCTTTTTCTCGGCAACACTCTCGGTCTTCTCACGTTCGGGTTTGTTCGGATACATGCGGCCATCGATCCAGACCTCGCGGATGCGCGCATCCGGTTGGAAGTAATTTGTCCCTTCCACGACCGTGAGATTCGCGATTTTGCCTGCTTCTAGGCTGCCCAGCTGCTTTTCGACGCCGCAAAATCGCGCCGGGATCGTTGTGAGCGCGGCGAGCGCATCGTCTTCAGACAACCCGCGATCAATCACGAGCCGTAGCTTTTTGCGAAACTGCTTTTTGTCGCCCAGACCATACGTTGTTAACGCGATGTCACGCCCTTGCTTGCGCAAAATGGACGGATTCGACGGCCCCCAATCCCAGGCGCGCAGTTGGTCCAGCGAGACCTGCTCCCAATCGTCTTCTTCAGGGAGCTTGGCGAGTTCCGGGAAATGCAGCGGAACAATAAAGGGATCACGATTCGCTTGAAACAAATCTGGTCGGCGCCATTCATGGCCGCTGGCCAGGAGAATCGGGTTCACGCCGACTTCGGCCGCGACTTGCGTTGCGCGGCGCGACATCAGGACGCTGCCCCCTTCGAGGACCACGGGCATGCGCTTTGTGATCGCGGGCGCAAGGGCTTCGAGCGACGGGTTGAAGGCCGGGCGTTTTCTGCCTTCGGGGTGTTTGCGATAATGCTCGTGGTCTTTGGCGTAAAAGTCGGCGTCGAACATCACCTGGCGCACCGCGGCGATGGCCCCCATCAAAGAGCGAGGGTAACCCGCTTCACGACCTTCATCACTCGAAAACGCAACGTGTTGGAACACGTCCGCCTTGATCAGCGCCTCATTTGGATTGACCGATGACAGCGCGACAAGCGCGCTTTGGCCACGGACGATTCCACTTTCGGGCACGACGTTCGCAGCCGTGAAGCCAAGCTCGTGCATAACTTCTAGCACGCGGGTATTTGGGGTGTATGTTTCCGCCACCCTGCG
>DATENK010000763.1:0-3790 GCA_035275085.1 Verrucomicrobiia bacterium
GACGGAACATTTGGTTCGAAGTGCCGCAGCGGCGCGGACAACCGCGAGGCATTCTAAGGAACGCACAGTTCGTTTCTAATCCAGCATCTATCGCGGTTCACGTCGCTTGACCCAGCATGGCTGAGCTTTTAAGTTCGTGTAATGTCAATACTCGCTGAAATCCTTAATGGATGGGAAGTGGTGTTGATAATTGCTGTGATCCTCGTTCTCTTTGGAGCCAGGCATCTGCCGCGGGTCGCCCACGGTTTGGGCGAAGGATTGTTCCAGTTCCGAAAAAAGTTCGATGAAGAAGCACGGGATGCTGGAGAAAGCTTAGGCGGAATTTACGGAAAGCCAGCCGCTGAAGCGTTGTCCCCTGACAACCAAACTGCCGAGCTCTACGACCCTGCGGTCTTTCACGGCAAAGAGAGGACGGGTCGTGCGACCAAACGCATGCGTTTTCGTCACTGGCTACGATTGTGGCGGCTGATTCGACGTTCCCTTTTCAAGAGCTGAGGTGAGCACTTGCCAGCATTCACCCATGTGAGAGGTTCTTATCCTCTGCGTGGTGAACTCTTTCGACCTGGGTGTTTCCTTCACAAAAAAAACTGACAGCGCAAACACGGCGAAACCCGTCATTCTCCGATAATTTTCACCAGCACACGCTTCCGCCGTCCTCCATCGAACTCGCCGTAGAAGATTTGTTCCCACGGACCAAAATCCAACTTGCCTTTGGTAATCGCAACGACGACCTCCCGGCCCATGATTTGTCGTTTCAAATGCGCGTCCGCGTTGTCTTCCCCGGTGCGGTTGTGATGGTATTGGGCGGTTGGTTCATGCGGCGCCAGTTTCTCCAGCCACACATCGTAATCGTGATGGAGTCCGCTTTCGTTGTCGTTGATGAAAACGGAGGCTGTGATGTGCATTGCGTTGCAAAGCACAATGCCCTCTCGAACCCCACTCTTTTTCACCAGCCCCTCCACGGTGGAAGTGATGTTGACGAACCCGCGACGGCTTGGAACTTCAAACCAAAGATGTTCGGTAAGCGATTTCATCGCCTGTTTGTGCCCTACATAGATGCTGCCCCGCAATCTGAATGGGCTTGTGAACATTACGAGCACGGTGGTCGCCAAAAGCCGAGTGGCGCGAAGGGCTCCGAGATTTGTATCGCGTTGCTCCCAAAAACGGGTCATGGTTGAAGCGTGGGCAACTCGGCGCAGATTAAACCCGCCAGGCCGGAACGTTTAGAAAATAGTGCCGAGTTTAGTCCCACTCAGTGGAGCGTTGTTCTGAACGCTGCTCAAACTGATGCTCCCGAGGTTTCCGAGGCCATGACGCAGTTGTGCTCGACCTACTGGTACCCCCTCTACGCCTTCGTCCGCCGGAAGGGTTACGACGCTCACACGGCCCAGGATCTGACACAGGAATTCTTCGCACGACTCCTCGACAAGAATTATCTGAGCGCGGTGGACCGCACGAAGGGCAAGTTCCGCTCCTTCCTGCTGGCTGCGATGGAACATTTCCTTGCTAACGATTGGCGCCGCGGCAGGGCGCAAAAACGCGGCGGACACGTCACTTTTATCTCCCTGGATGACGACTCGGCTGAGCAGCAGTACCTGCAAGCGCCCGCGCCCAGTGTCTCTCCTGAACTGCTTTTTGACAAGCTGTGGGCAGTGACGTTGCTGCAACGAGTGCTCGGCCGGCTGCAACAGGAATTCGTCGCAGACGGCAAAGGCCTGTTGTTCAGCCGCCTTAAAATATTTCTCACGGGGGAAAAGCAGACGGGCTCGTACGCCCAACTTGCCCATCAGTTGGAGACCACGGAGGCGGCATTGAAAATGGCCGTGAGCCGCATGCGCCAACGCTATGGCGAACGGTTGCGCGAGGAAATCACAAACACCGTCCACCGACTGGAAGACGTCGATGACGAATTGCGTGCGTTGTTTGCCGCGCTAAGTCACTGAAGCCTTACATGGCCGAAGAACGAACATGTCCGGAGTGCGCCGCCGAACTGCCGGCGAATGCTCCGCACGGCCTTTGCCCGCGTTGCCTGGTGAGCATGGGCTTGCGGTTAGGGGACGAGTCGCCGCTTTCCTTCTCCAGCGCTCCCAATACGCCGCGTGCTGGCGAGCGCCTCCGTTACTTCGGTGATTACGAGCTGTTGAAGGAAATTGCGCGCGGGGGCATGGGGATAGTGTACAAGGCGCGGCAGGTGAGCTTAAACCGCATTGTCGCTGTGAAGGTGCTGCTGTTCGGTAAATTTTCCAGCGATACCTTTGTGAAGCGCTTTCATACCGAAGCCGAGGCCGCGGCCAGTTTGCGACACGCCAATATTGTGGCCATTCACGAGGTAGGTGAGCACGAAGGCCAGCATTACTTCTCGATGGATTACATCGAGGGTCGGAGCCTGGCTGAGGTGATACGAGACCAGCCTTTGCCGGCCAGGGAAGCGGCTGAGTATCTAAAAACCGTTGCGGAGGCAATCCATTACGCTCACCAGCGCGCGGTACTGCATCGTGACCTTAAGCCTTCCAACGTAATCATCGCCCTGGATGGGCAGCCTCACGTCACTGATTTTGGATTGGCGAAACGCCTGGAAGCCGATTCCGAACTCACGCTTTCCGGCCAACTGCTCGGTTCACCGAACTACATGCCGCCCGAACAGGCCGATCACACTCGCGGGCAGATAAGCGCGGCGTCCGATGTTTATTCGCTCGGCGCGGTTTTGTATCATCTGTTGACCGGCCAGCCGCCGTTCGTCGCGCAAACACTTGAAGACACGTTGTTGCAACTCCTCAATGCGGATGCGGTCGCGCCCGATTTGCTGAATCCCAGCGTGCCACGCGACCTCAAGACGATCTGCCTCAAATGCCTGAACAAAGATCCGCTGCGACGCTACCACTCCGCTGACTTGCTGGCGGAGGATTTGGGACGGTGGTTGCGGGACGAGCCGATCCTGGCGCGCCCCGCGGGCAAGATGGAAAAAGTTTTACGCTGGCGCCGGCGGCACCCAGGCGTCGCTTCGCTCGTCGCGACCATCCTGCTTCTCGTGACCCTGATCGCCGTGGTCTCGATTGTCCCGGCCTTCCGAATTAATGCGGCCCGCCGAGAAGTCAAAAGAAGCGAGCAGGAAGCCAAGGCAACGTTCCTCAACGATTTGGCGTTCGGTCGCCGCGGCAAGGGTCACCCGGAGGAGGCCGAACCCCTCTTCCGTGAATCTCTCGCGATCACGAGGAAGGCCGTCGGCCATGATAATGCCGATTCAGCTAGGACGCTCTACAACCTTGGTGACGTCTGCGAACGTCTAGACAAGCTGCCGGAAGCCGAAAGCGCCTATCGCGAATCCTTGGCCATCCGGCGACGGTTGATGGGAGACGAGCATCGTGACGTGATCGTTACGTGTGAAAAGATTGGGGAGGTTCTGAGGCGCCAGAGCAAGCTGGATGAAGCCGACCAGTTCTATACTGAGCTTCTGACGCCGGAAGCGGAAACGCGGCCGCACGGCATTAGTCTTCTCGACAACCGGGCAAAATCTCGCGCGCGCCAGGGGCGATGGCAGGAAACGAAGGCTGACATGCTCAAGGTACTCCACTTTCAACCGAACCAGTACACCCCCTATCACACGCTGGCCCCTCTCTTCGTCGCGTGCAACGATCTGGAAGGCTACCGGCAGCTTTGCCGACAAGCCACGGTGCGCTTCGCCGACGCCAAGGCCCCGGTCATTTGCGAAAGGATGGCCAAGGCGTGCCTGATCCTGCCGGATCCTGGTTTGGACTTTACGATCATCAGCCACTGGGCTGACGTTGCGGTC
>DATENK010000764.1:0-4891 GCA_035275085.1 Verrucomicrobiia bacterium
CAGAAAGATGAACCAAAAATAGTCAAACGGTTAGGCTGCCAGATTCGGGGTTTACTCACCGCCGCTTCTTCGGTTTCTCGTCTTGCGGACGGTCGCGCGGGAGCAGGATGATCGGACAGCCTTCGTAGCCGAATGCTTTGCGTAATTCGTCCGCGAGATATTTTTTGTATTGCGGCGCGAACAAGTCCTTGCGGTTCACAAAGAGCAGGAAGGTGGGCGGCGCTTGCTTGATCTGCGTGGCGTAAAAGAATTTGAGGCGATGCCCGGCTGAGCTAATCGGTTGGCGGCGCTCGACCGCGTCGTGCAACGTGCGGTTCAGGATTGCAGTCGGAATCTTCTGCTGCATTTGCGCGGCAACGTAACGCACGGCTTCGAGCAAACGATCCAGGTGAAAGCCGGATTTGGCGGACGTGAAAATCACCGGCGCATAATCGAGAAAGAACAGATGCTCCTGCACCCACTCGCCGAACTCGGCCAGGGTGGTCATCGGCGCGTCCCCGCCTTCCCGCCGCTTCTTTTGCTGGCGGCGTTTAATCTCCTCTTCCCGCGCGTGGCGCACGCTCTCTTCCATCAGGTCCCATTTGTTCACCACCACGATGCACGCTTTTTTTGCCTCAACGATCTTGTCGCCGATCTTCTTGTCCTGTTCGGTGATGCCCATCTCCGCGTCCAGCACCAACACGGCGATATCACAGCGCGCAACCGAATCCTCGGCGCGCTTGACGCTGAAGAACTCGATCGACTCGTTCACGCGGCGCGCTTTGCGCATCCCGGCGGTGTCGATCAAAACGTACGATTCACGTTTGCCATCCGTCTCGACCTGAAAGGGCACGTCCACCGAATCGCGGGTCGTGCCGGGAACGGGGCTCACCACCACGCGATCGGATTGAGTGAGCGCATTGATGATGGACGACTTGCCGACATTCGGCCGGCCGATGATCGCGAGCTTGAGCCCCTCCACCGGCGTTGATTCGGCTTCTTCCCTTTTCGGGAGCAATGAAACGGCCCTGTCGGTCAATGCTTCGATGCCTTTGCTGTGGATCGCCGACACCGGAAACACTTCGGTGAAGCCGAGCCGCGCGAAATCGGCGATCTCGTCCTCAACGGCCTGGGTGTCCACCTTGTTCGCGGCGACCAGGATTGGTTTGCCGGATTTGCGCAAACGTTGCGCCACTTCTGCATCGAGCGGCACCACGCCTTCCTGCACGTTCACGACGAAGATAATCGCGTCGGCCGCTTCGATCGCCAGGCCGACCTGCTCGATCGCGGCTTTGACAATAACGTCCTGTTCTTTTTCGCCGCGAAGCAGCCCGATGCCACCGGTGTCCACCAACGTATATTTGTGACCGTTCCATTCGGCTTCCGCGCTGATGCGGTCGCGGGTGACACCAGATTGGTCGTGCACAATAGCGATGCGCCGGCCAACCATTCGGTTGAACAGCGCCGATTTGCCGACGTTTGGACGCCCCACGATTGCGACTAATCCCGCCATGATGATTTCCGTTTTAAACCAGCCTCTTAATATTTAACTTTGATCCATGGCGTTGTCACGCCCGTGGGCACAATTTAAAGACGGAGCCGCGAGTTGGTGGATCAACCGCGAGTTCGACAGCCCGGATTTACGGGCGCGGCTGCGATCTCCTGATACGCTCATGGCGCCACCCGCTGAACGGCTGGCACGCGATGCAGCCCCGCGGCACACTGAAGTTGCCCGTGCGGATTGGGGCGGCCCGCAGGTGTATATCAAGCGGTATCGGCAGAAAAATTTCGCGCAAACGGTCAAAGACATTTTCCGGCCTTCACGCGCAAGGCGCACGTTCGAGACGTCCTTCGCGTTGAACGAACGTGGAATACCCACACCATTGCCCATCGCCGTCGGGGAGATTCGCGCCGGACGCAGCTTGAAGGAAGCGTATCTGATCACTAGAGCCGTTCCGGACGCGAAAACGTTCTTCGAACATCGCGCTCTTGCGAAGCGTCGGGCTCAAACACGCATCCTCATGCGCACGCTCGCGCGCGCGCTGGCAAAGCTGCACGATGCGGGCTATTCCCATAGCGATCCGAACCTCTCGAATTGGTTAGTGGTTGGCCCTGCTTATCCCGACCCGAAATTGTTGGCGATCGATCTGGACGGCGTCCGAGATATCGGCAATGTGTCGGCAAAAGCCGCTGCCAAGGACCTGTATCGGCTGGTGCGTTACATGTCGTCGTACGAACGTGCATGGTTCGTGGCGCAATACTGCCGTGTGCGCAAGCGGCGACTCGAGCCGCGCGCATTCCTTCGCCTTTGCCAGGCGCACATGTGATGGAAGCTTTTCGACGCATCAAGGCCGGTAACCTGGTTTGGCTCGCCCGTGAGCCGCTGCCGGTCATGGAAGATCCGGAAGCGTCTTTGAATGACGCTGCGCGGTTCATCAAGAGCTCACGCGTAGTAACAATCGCCCGCGTGGCGCCGAATCTGATTCTGCGGCGATTGAACTACGGCAAATTCATTCACCGTTTGCGCGATTGGTTTCGCCCGTCGCGCGCGGTCCGCGCGCTGATTGCCTCGACATGGCTTGAGCAAGCAGGCATTCGCACGCCGCGGGCGCTTGCGGCGGCCGATGTGCGTGTATTGCGCTGGCCGCGAAGGGCATACTTCGTCACGGAAGAAGTGCCGGGTGCGCGGACGCTCGCTTCAATTTATGAATCGAAACGCAAAATCCCCCGTGAAATCGCGGACTTGATCGCCCATCTGCACCACAGTGGTCTGTCGCATCGAGATTTGAAATGGACGAACATTCTCCTGGATGAGCAACTTACGCCGTGGTTGGTCGACCTGGACGGCGTGCGTCGTCTCGGCTCGGTGCCCGAAAGGAGAGCAATAGAAGATTTATGGACCCTCGCACGATGCTTTACTGCGTATCCCATCACATTGAAATGGAGTGGCGCACGGTTCCTGTATCGCTACTGTGCGTTGCGGAAGCTGCCGTTCACGCCGTGGGCCAAGGCTTTAGTCCGGCGAATAGGACGTGGTTGATACTTTGTTCTTCATCTCGGATGTGATGGCATCGGCGAGATCGTCGATCGTGAGCATGCTACTGCCGTCGGCGTTTTTGCTGTTGATGCGTTTATCCGGCACCTTCACCTGAAACGAGCGCTCGACCGCCAGCACCAGTTCCACTATTTGTAAATCATTTAGGCCTTGCGTGATTAATGGTTTGTGCAGGTCGAACTCCTGGGGCCTTTTATGGGCGATGCGCCCGAGCTCGGTCTTGATCTGGTCGGCTACTTCCAACTGCAGGACCGTCGTTTGGATCGGCAGGTACTGCCTGGTTTGTTGCGCCGCGTACATCCGGGCGTGTTCGAGTTCATGCGGCCAGCCTGCGGCTGCCCAAATCCAGAGCGCGCCCAGCACAGCACATAAAGCGGTTCCCGCGATCCCGGTGCGCAAAGCTGACACAAGGCCGCTTTGGCTGGCAACGAACATGGCGATGATCCCCATCACGAGCCCTCCCAACAAACTTACCATCGCGCCAAGCGCCAGAAGAAAGCTGGCGTCGTAGCCGCCCCGCGGGACGGGTTGGCTGGACAAGAGGACCACCACCGCGATTGCCGGTCCCATCAAACTCCAGAATCCGGCTTTCTCGGGCAAGGTGCCCGGATCGGCGTTGGTGCTCATTTGGTGTTTGCGGTTTTGGTGACGCACAAACTCGCCCACATTGCTCAAGCCAAGAAGACAAAGCGCGACGAGATAGATACTGAAGGTAATCGCCACGCTCAAATTGGAGAAGTTCATCACGAGCTGAAACGAGAGCAACGCTTCACGGATCAACAGCAGGAATAAAATCCAGCGCGCCCAGCGATGCCCAAGCCAGGCGGCGCACATCATGCCGGCCTGGAGCGCGATGAACGGAAGCCAGGGAAGGATCATCCGTGGGTTACCGGCCGCGAGTCGTTCGGCGATCGCGAATCCTTGCAAGCCGAGCACGAGCGCGAATGCGACGATCAGCCAGCGTTGGCCCTGCTCTTCCTCAGAGCGCATCCGGACAGCAGCAGGCGGCTCGGATCGGACCACTGGCATAGCTGAATTCATTGCATTTATCGCGCGAAGGGGCAAGCCAGATTTATATCGTCTGAGACAGGAAACCGCCATCGACGCGAATGTCGGTGCCGGTGACGAAGCTGCTGGATTTGGGGCTCGCCAGAAAAACAGCAGCGCCGATCAGTTCATGCGCTTCGCCGAACCGGCCCATGGCCGTGTGGCCCATCGCGGCCTGCGCGCGGGGTGTTGGCGAACCGTCGGCATTGAAGAGCAGGCGGCGATTCTGTTCCGCCGGAAAAAATCCGGGCGTGATGGAATTTACGCGCACTCCGTCGCGCGCCCATTCGCGGGCGAGAAATTGGGTCAAGCTCAGGACCGCGGCTTTGGAGGCCGAATACGCCAGCACGCGCGAGAGCGGGATGTGAGCGGACACGCTGGCGATGTTGATGATGCTTCCTTTTTTCCGGGCAACCATTCCCGGGCCAAACTCCTGGCATGGAAAGAGCAGGCCACCGACAAGATTTAGGTCAAAGTTGTTTTTCCACGCTTCCAAGGGCAGTTGTTCCAACGGCTTTTCGGCCGTGACGGTCGCATTCGGGTCGGTGCCGCCGGCGGCATTAACGAGGATGGTCACGGGACCGAAGGCTTTCTCAACAGCTTCATTAGCCGTGCGGAGACTCTCGCGTGACATGGCGTCGGCCGCAAGGAATCGGGACTGGCCACCGGCCTTTTGGATGAGGCGCGCCCGCGCCTCGCCGCGTTCGGCGTTGCGCCCGATGACCGCGACCTTTGCGCCTGCCTGAGCAAGGCCTTCGGCGATCGCCCCGCCGAGCACTCCCGTGCCCCCTATTACGGCCGCGACTTCAC
>DATENK010000765.1:0-6495 GCA_035275085.1 Verrucomicrobiia bacterium
CTCCGGCCTGCTGGCGCGGACGCGCTTTCGGCTGCCGGAAGTGCGCAGCCATGAACAAAGCTTGTTTGGGTTTTTAGTTCCGCTGCTGCCAGGCTCTTATACCGTGAAGAATTATCTGATGGTGCTCGGTGGGGTCTCCCTGCGCACATTATTATGCGTGTGTCTTCCGGTCTACGCCGTGCGTGCGAGTTCGGGAATTTTTCTGGGCGGCGTGAGTGGGCATCTTACGCCGTGGCTCATTACCTTACTGGTGATCGGAAAAATTGTGGCAGTATTCGTTACGATTTGGGTGGTGAAACATTATCGACACCGCTTCGTGCATTGCCCCACGACCTGACCAGCTCCGGGAAGCGGCAATTGTCGCAGAGCGCATTCGAATTTTCGCAAAAGTCCCGCACGATCTGCAACAATCCTTGCTGCGCCGCGGCATTGCCCAATAGCTTTTTTGATCTCGTACCGAGAAGCCGTTGCCGAGCCAGGCGCAGCAATGAATTGTCCTCGCCCGCGGGCCACTCGAAATAACAGCGCTCGAACTCTTCGCGCCGTTCACTATGTTTCGCCCAGAGCCAGGGCAAAATCACATTCACGGCGAGATCGGTCAACCGCGCGGGTCCGAGCAGCGGTTGCGCCGAGCGCAATCGCGGCGAACGCAGCGTCCAATGCCACGACCAGAAAGGGTCAGGCGGCGCCTGGAGGATGCCGAAGAGGTCTTCAGGACGCGTGCTCCAATCATTCAATCGGCTCACGAGCTTGCCGCCGATCAGCCAATATGCGGCCAGGGCGAGGCGCCGTTGCGGATGATTCGCCGGACGCAGCGCATGGAAGTGCCAGAGCGCGCGCGGCAGGATGCAATCTTCAAACGCTTCGCGTTCGCGCCACCAACAATCCCAAAGTTCGCGGAAGTACGGCCGCGATTCGCCGCGCTCCAATTCATGCGGCAGCAGTCCACCCGCCCCGAACAAACGCGCTTGAAGAGCAAGCGGATCGATTTTTGGTTTTGCAGGCGCCAGCCGCGGCCGCAACTCGGCGAGACGCAACATCGGCCAAACGTTATGCTTATAACCGAGCGCGCGAAAGAGACCTTCCCACAACGCCTGCTCCCAGCCCGCTTGTCGTGCGCGAATTTCAAAATGCGACGCCTTGCTTTGGAATCGCAGGTGCGCGGCTTCCTGTAGCAACGCTTGCAAACGCTTTTCCGGCAACTCGCGCAGAGGCGCGCAGCATTGGCCGGTAAGTTCAGGCGGGAAACCCTTGCCCGATTCGGTGCCGACCCATGTGACAAGTTCTGCGATGGGCGCATCCAATCGATCTTTGATTGCCAAAGTCGGAATGCCTTTGATTCCGCTTCCTTCCCAGACGACGTGCAGGATCACGCCTTTAAAACTTGCATTCGCGTTGTGACCATGTCCGCGCCAGCCACCCGAATGCAGGTCCACTTCGATGTCGCCAGTCACCGGCGCTTCGCCATCAAATTGAACAATCGCCTTACGGAAATCCGGGCCGCCCTCATGGCTCCAAAAGCCGGGATGCAGGATTTGGACGCGGCGTCCGTCGAGCGTCATCAGGCGATTGCGTAGCAGCCGCTGATGATACCACACCTGCTGCAGGAGGCGTTCGGGCGGTGGCTCTGCGTCCTCACGCAGCCCGAGCGCAGCTCGCCCTTCCAGCCGCCATTGCGCATAAAAGCCATGCGTATTCAAGCAGCTTGCTTTTTGCGCGTCCGCCAAACAAAGTCAAAGCGAAAAGAGAGGAAGGATCGCGGGTCTGACCCGCTCGAGTATCGTGAATGCTGCGTGGCGCAGGTTCGCACTCCGAAAGCAAAAAGCGCAGCCGAAGCCGCGCTTTGCTCGTTTAGATTGTTCTCGATTTATCGATTGCGTTCGGGATCTTTCTTCAAGTCCTGAAAGGTGTCCCGTCCATCCGGCTGCGGGCGTCTGAAGCCTTCGTATTCGCGCGTAGTTACGGGCGCGCGATACTCAGTGTCCACGTCCGGACTGCGGGTGGTCGTCGACGTCCCGCGCGTGCTCTGCTGCTGATAACGTTGAGGTTCAGGCGGAGGCGAGCCAGCCGACTCGCGGGTGCCTGCTGACTGATTCAGCTTCTCGGACACAATCACGTTTTGCGCGTTGCCCTTGTCTACATCGATCTTTTCGCGACGGACCTGCTGCTGCACGTTTACCTGCTCGTTGTTGACTCGTGTCTCCACAACGATGTTCCCGGCGGGAACGGTGCGTTTCTCGATCACGGGCTCTTCACTGTGCAGGCGCACTACGATTTCACCCTGCTCGAAGGGCTGGGAGATCGAGCTCGCTTGCGACTGCAGTTGCGAAGATTGCCCCTGCTGGAACTGCTGACCACGCGAGTTGGATTGGTACGACTGACTCGTACTTGTGGTTGTGCCGCTGGCAGGTTCGCGGTCGACGACGATGGTCTCTTTGCGAATCTCCACGGGCTGATTGATGGTCTCGGTAGTGATTTGCTTGCGCAGCCGGACCTGCCCGGTTTCGACGGTGCGTTTGCCGACTTGCACTTGTTCTTCATGCAATGGAATCACCACGCGTTCCGATTGAATTTCGCCGGTTCCGGTCGTTTGATCTGTCTGAGCGCCGGTCGCGCCCTGGGCTTGCGAAGATGAATAAGCGTTATCGCTCGATGTCAGGCCCGAACCCTGCGAATAGGATGATTGATAATGACTCGATCTCGTGCTTCGATCCGGGTGATAGCATCCTGCCAGAACCGCGGCGCACGAAACCCCAATAAACAAATACTTTGCTTGCTGAACCTTTCTCATTTGACCTCCTTTAAAGCGCGGAGAGAATTCCCCGCTGGCCAAGCCTAGATTGGTGCTCCCGCGCAATCAAGGGAGGTACAAACCCACTCTGAAAATTTTTCTTGCAACTGAAACCCGAAATGAATAACGTGGTGGCGATCCCGATACCATCGTTGGTGGCAGTATGCCGCGTGCGTTATGCACGTCTCTAACAGGCCTCATGGACGGGCAGGCTAACGAATTCCTTCCGATGTGAAGGAGGGCGGGCCCTGGTGTAAAACTGTGTGTCCCAGGGCCCGCCCAGCTAAATACTTCGTGTTGCGCGGCCCACATCGGCTGCCTACCTTTTCTGCGTGAAGCTCTCGGTTAAAAGCGATTACGCCGTTCGCGCCGTACTTGGTCTCGCGCGCCAGTATCATTCCGGCGAAACCCTGAAAGTCGAGGAATTGGCGGCTGAGTTTGATGTTCCGGCCAATTATCTGGTTCAAATCCTGATCGAGCTGAAAGGACACCAGATTGTGAAAAGCATCCGCGGCAAAGAGGGCGGTTACATGCTCGCGCGGGCGCCTGTCGACATCAGCCTGGGCGATGTGATCCGCGCCATCCACGGCCAGGTTTTTGAGACGCCGGCACTTGCAGATCAATCGTGCCCTCCGGAACTGCGCAATGCATGGAAAACCCTGCAAGCCGCACTGGATCAAACCGCCAACTCGCTGAATTTCCAACAACTCCTGGACCAGGCCGGCGCGAAAGAGAAAATGTACTATATTTAGAGGCTATTGCTTCTTCTCTTCTTTCTTATCGTCCTTCTTCTCTTCCTTCTTGTCGGCCGTCTCTTTTTTCTCCGCGTCCTTTTTTTCGTCCTTCTTCTCAGCATCCTTCTTTTCGGCCTCTTTTTTCTCCGCCGCTTTCTTTTCGTCAGCCTTCTTTTTCTCCTCGTCCGCCTTTTTCTTTTCCTCTTCCTTGCGTTTTTCTTCAGCCTTGCGTTCTTCAATTTTCTTCGCCAGTTCGGCCAATTCTGTGCCAGTCGAAATCTGCAGTTCCGGCAGTGTCTTCTTTAATTTTGCGGCGCCATCTTCGGTCACTTTGCTCTGCCAGGTGTAAACATTACGCAGATACTTCTTGTCCTTCAGGTTCTCCAGTCCGGCATCTGAGACTTTGGTTCCGTAAAGGTTCAAATAGACCAGGTTCTTCAGCGGCTTCAGATGCGCCAATCCAGCATCGCTGATTTCCGTTAATTCCAGATGCAGACGCTGGAGATTCGTAAGACCCTTGAGATTCGCCAGTCCCGCATCCGTCACCTTGGTGGTGCCGAGATTCAGTTCCACCAGACTCGTGACATCTTTAAGCAGGGCGACGGTGGCATCGGTCGCATTCGTCCCTTGCAGGCGCAGGTTCGCTTCACGCCACGGCACATTCACCGCGATCGGTCGCACATCGATTCCCGCTTCGGTCAGCTTGGCGATTGCTTTGGTTTCGTTGGCCCCGGGCTTGTAATCCGCCGGGAGCGGGGGACCTTTGGTTTCGGTCTTAGCGGTTTTCGTCCCCGCAATGTCCGGCCATATCGCACCCTGGTTGATCCACTCGCGAATCAAATCGATTTGGGCCTTCGTTAGCGGCTCGCCTTCGCTCGGCATGAAATCATCGTCGCTCTTCGGCAAGGTGATGCGGCGAACCATCTCGCTCTTCTCCGCATTGCCAGTCACAAAGGCGGGCCCGGTCTTGCCACCTTTGATGGCCGCGTCTTTGATGTCCAGCCGTAGCTTGCCCTTTTGCTTCTCCTCGCCGTGGCACTTAATGCAGTTCTGGTCGAAGATAGGCTTGATATCTTTCGCGAAATCCACCTTTCCGTCGGCCGCCAAAGCGCGGAGGGAAAGCGCTGCCATCACAATGAACGAAACCAATGTTTTCATGCTTCACATTGAATTCAATTCGGCCCCAATTGTCCAGCGCAACGCGAGTTGCATCAGTCCGGCCTTTCGACCGGCATCATTATCCTCAGGCCCTCATTTGATTAAACCGCAATGGCGCACGTCTAATCCCTTGATGCCGCTCGGAGGCATGTCGGCGCTTCCGCTACGGGTCGATTACTGTTAATGTAAATAACGACATGAATTATTTTGGGTCAGTAATGTTGGCGCTGTTATGTGCCGGAGCGCTGCGGGCGGAGACCATCCCTGTCATCAATCACTCTTTTGAGCAGCCGGAACTGGGTACTGAAGGCCAACATATGCTCCCGGACGTTCCAGGCTGGAAGGTCTCGGGCCGAAATGGCGTTATATTAAATGGCAAAGTCGGCAAGGAGATGGCCGGGACCGATCAGCATCAACTCGCATATCTTAACGGGACAATAGCGGGCGAGCTCATGCAGGATGTCCTGCCCGAACTCAAACCCAATACGGTCTATTCGTTGACTGCTTCCATTGGGTTGCGCGAAGACTCGCCGTTGTCAAAAAATGCCTCATTATTCCTCCGCCTGCAGGCCTATAACACGAATTCAGGCAAACTCATCCGAACGCTGGGCCTGAAGGAAATTGTTGTCGGCACCGCGGGCCTGAGCGATGCGCGCCTCACGAATTTTACCGTAGCGTTCACGTCCGGTACCCGCGCACCCAAAGGCGGTCTGCGAATTAACATCTCGGTGGGGGAAAGGGATTCTGACGGCAAGGGTGACTGGACAATCGATAATGTCCGGGTGGAAGCCAATGCGGCAGCGGTGAATATCGCGGGCGGGGCAGCGAGAAACTCCGCGAGTTCCGGTCCCAAGACGGTTTTTTACAATCGGGACATTCGGCCGATCATTTCCGAGAATTGTTTTGCCTGCCACGGTCCTGATTCGGCTGCGCGGAAAGCGGGTCTACGACTCGACCGGTACGAAGATGCCACGGCGAAACGGAAAGGGGACGCCGCAATTGTTCCGGGCCGGCCGGAGAGAAGCGCCTTGATCGCGCGAATCCTCGCGACGGACCCGGATGACATCATGCCGCCGCCGAAATCGCACAAGAAGCTTACCGATCAGCAGAAGCAAACCCTCAAGCAATGGATCAGCGAAGGGGCTGAATACGAGTTGCATTGGGCCTTTATTCCGCCAAAGCGGCCGGAGTTGCCAAAAGTCCAGAACACGGCGTGGATTCGCAATCCGATCGATAATTTCATTTTGGAGAGGCTGGAAAAGGAAAAATTGCAGCCTGCCGCGGAAGCAGACCGTCGCACCCTCGCTCGCCGTTGGAGCCTGGACCTGGTCGGGCTGCCCCCGATGCCTGAGGAAGTCGATGCTTACGTGAATGACACCTCACCCGATGCGGATAACAAATACATCGACAAGCTTCTGGATTCCAAGCACTGGGGCGAACATCGGGGACGCTACTGGCTGGACGCCGCGCGTTACGCGGACACGCACGGAATTCACTTTGATAACTTTCGCGAGATGTGGAGCTACCGCGATTGGGTGATTAAAGCGTTCAACGACAACATGCCGTTCGACGAGTTCACGATCGAGCAACTTGCGGGCGACCTTCTGCCGAATCCGACGCTCGATCAGCAGATCGCGTCGGGCTTCAATCGGAGCCACATCACCAGCAACGAAGGCGGCTTAATCGATGAGGAGTATTTGGTGTTGTATACGCGTGACCGCACTGAAACAACTTCGGCCGTGTGGTTGGGAATGACGGCGAATTGCGCGACGTGCCACGACCATAAGTTCGATCCCCTCACGCAACGCGAAT
>DATENK010000766.1:0-3944 GCA_035275085.1 Verrucomicrobiia bacterium
AAGCCGCCCCAGTAAGTATCATTAGGCTTTAAGGTTCGGTCCGTACTCGGTACCACCGGCCGGCCGCGTCCGGGGCAGAATCACTGATGATTCGGATAGTGCCATCGCCGAGGAGTGACGACCCTTGAGCCCAGTCTGCATCGGGTAAGACGTCTTTGAATTCGAGAGCGTAAGATTGCCCGTAAAATGTAAAGAGCGACACCCGAAATCTGCCAGCGACGAATTGTGGGTTCAGCAAGAATAGATTGCCATTAGCTCGTGCAAGGTGGTCGCGTGAAAAGCCATTGTAAGCAGTGAAGTTGCCACCTAAATAAATCTTACCGGCGGGGTCACACAAGACTGCGAGGACCTGGCCGTTTGCGCCTGACCCGGGGTCGAAAGTCGCATCGATTGTTCCCTCGGTGTTGAAGCGCGCGAGTCCGGCGCGCGGCAGCCCGCCTGCCCTCGTGAATGAGCCGCCCACAATCAATTTGCCATCTGGCTGAACTGCCAACGCCCACGCCGAGTGTACGCCCAGGCCAGGATCAAACGACGTGTCCACGCTGCCATCATCATTCAGACGCGCGATGCCGGCGCGCGGCATTCCGCCGACTCGCGTGAAGTTTCCCCCGATGTATGCCTGCTCGTCACGTGCAAGCACAATGGCCATCACTGGGCTGTTCACGCCTTCGCCGGGATCGAATGAGGTGTCAATCTGGCCGTCAGGATGAAGGCGGCCGAGGCCGTTTCGCACGGTAGTGCCCACGTTTGTGAAGGTGCCGCCGATAATGATCCGGCCATCTTTCTGGCGAGCGAAGCAAAGCGGATAACGCACGCCACCGGCAGAGAAGCTCGTGTCCAGCGTGCCATTCGTATGCAACCGCGCGATACCGGTGCGGGATGCAGTGAGGGACGCCGCCGTCAGTACGCCGCCAACTAGAATTTTACCATCCGAAAGAGAGGCTACCGACAAGGCCGTTCCCTGCGGATTAGCGAGGCTTTGGAAGTTCGTATCGAAACGCCCATTGGGCAGTAATCGATAAAGGAAGCGCGTAGATGGTGGAAATACACCCGCGGCCAAAATCTTTCCATCAGGCTGCAGCGCCACCGAGTATACAGTGCCGATGAGATTCGAACTCACGCGGAAATCGGGGTCCAACTCACCTCTCCAATTGAAGCGTGCCAAGGCATTCACAAGTCCGCCGTTAAGCCGGGTGAAAGCACCTCCAGCAAACAAGTTACCCCCTCCATCGAAAGCTAAGGCCTGGACCGGCCCGTCCAAGGTGCGCGGCGCCAAAAAATCGACGTCGATCGATCCGGGGTGTCGCCGCTCGCGATTGACCTGCAACTGCGCAGGCTCACTGATGCTGGTGTATGCACCGTTGCGAATCACCACTCTATAGTCGCCGGCGTCCTGCAGACGCACACTGGGCAGCAGCATGCTCGAGTTTGTAGCGCCGGGAATATTTGCGCCGTTCAGTTGCCATTGGAAGGTGAAGTCAATGCAGTTGGTGACGACAACGGAAAGAAGCACCTCGCGTCCGCCGTCGGCGGTCTGGCTGGTCGGCTGCGCGAATACTGTGGGTGGGCCCAGAGGCTCATGGAGAAGCGCGAGGCCGTTTCGCAGCGTGTGATCGACCGCGCTGAATTGCCCGCCGATCACCACTTCCGCGGAAGGCTCCACATCGATAGCGTACGCGGTGCCGTCCAAAGCCTTGGCGCCGAAAACCGGATCGACGCTGCCATCTTGTTCGAGACGCGCGATCTGGTAATGAATCCGATTGGTCAAATTAGTCATGAAATAACCGCCGACGAGGATCCGGCCGCAAGTGTGAAGGCGGAGTGTTTCGACACCGACGCTCGGAACACGAACATAGAATGAACTTGCATATAGCGAGTGGTTAAAGTTCGTGTCCAGCGTTCCGTCGATGGTCAATCGCGTTAGGGCATAGCTCGGAACGACGCCCGGCGTGTTACCGAAATAAAAGAGGCCGCCAACGAGAACTTTTTGGTCAGGTTGAACAAGCAAACACCGGACCTGATTGTTGATTTCCAGCGATGGCGGGGTGGTGACTACACCGTTCACTTCCAGACGGTCGAGCCCATTTTGATGTCCCACCCAGATGCGGCCGTCAGCGGGAAGGGCGAGCGATAGCACCACATCGATGATACTCAAGCGGGGAACAAAGGAGGTGTCTACTGCGCCATTTGGAAGTAGGCGAGCGATATTGTCCCGACTGGTATGGTTGAAGTACGAGAAATTACCCCCTGCAAGGATCTTGCCATCCTGTTGTAGCGCGAGTGCGTTGACGGCTGTGGGACGTCCTCCTGTGAATCCTGAGCCGATCTCAAAAGTGGTATCAATGTCGCCGTTTGGATTTAGGCGCGTCAACCCGCTGAGCGCCTGACCGTTGAAATTGGTGAACATTCCTGCGACAAGAATTCGATCGGCCGGATCAACGGCGAGTGCCATGATCCGATGAGTTGGACCAGTTCCCACGTTAAAACTGCGGTCCACTGAGCCATCCGAATTAAGGCGAGCTATGGCAGGACAAGGAACGCCATGGATTTGCGTAAACCACCCGGCGACAATCAGCTTTCCACTGGACTGGCGCGCCATCACGCGGATGGTGCTATCGGCGCCCTCGCCAACAGGATATTCCGGAACGACACTGCCTGGGGCCGACGGGGCCGGGTACAGCGACAGAGTGGCAACAGCGCTTGTGGCAACTCCGAGCGGGTTAGTGACAACGGCATAATACTCTCCCGGCGATAAAATATTGCTTAACAGCAACACAGCGTTGGTTGCATTGGCCATCGCACCGTCACGGTCAAACCATTGAAACGCAGCCGGAGGGACACAGGTGGCTTCGATTGCGAGCCACGCGTTTGCACCGGCTAAAACAGATTGAGAAACCGGTTCGCGGGTGATCACGGGTGGCCTTTCAGCATCGGTGTTCAGCCGCACAATCTGACCGCGCGGGTACCCGTCGAATATTGTAAACCCTCCGGCGACGATCACCTTATAGTCCCGCTGCAGCACAATTGCGTTGACGGTGCCGCTTGGGCCGGTGCCTACATTAAAGTCAGGATCCAGGGTACCGTCAGGGTTGAGGCGCGCGAGGCGATTGACCAGGACTGATCCGACATTCGTAAAGGAGCCGCCGATAAGCAATTTGCCATCAGGTTGGACGGCCATGGCTTGAATCGTTCCGGCGGGTGGCACCTCAGGATTGAAAGCAAGGTCGGGCGTGCCATCCGGCTCTAAGAGTGCCAGCGTAAAACGGGGCACGCCTAGGATATTGGTAAAAACTCCAGCGACAAATATTTCTCCATCGGCCTTCTCCAGAGCCAAGTGAACGCCAGCGATTGAGTCCGCGCGAAATCCAAGGTCGCGTGCGCCATGGCGATGCAATCTGAAAAAGCCGCCTCCGCCCATTGAAAGCAATTTTCCATTTTTCAACGCTGCGCCCCAGAGAACGTAGTACGGAGGCTGGCGTGCTCCGTCAGGACTCGAGAAATGGAGTGAGTTGAATGTGAAGTCGGAAGCTCCGTTTGTCTGCAGTCGACCGAAGCCGTAACCACCAGGACCGCTCCCAACGGCGACAATCTGGCCATCCGGCTGGACCCCGATGACGTCCGTACGAACATTCGCCGAAAAATCCGGGAAGTAGGGATCGATACTTCCGTCCGAATTCCATCGGACTAAGTTGTTCAGGCTTATGTTGGCGACGATTTTCCCATCCGGAAGTTCCGAAAGGAATTGCACGTCCCCAGCGCTGAAACCAGCGGGAGTAAATGATGGGTCAACGCTGCCATCGGGAAGGAGCCGCACACACCCGTTGCGACTCGTGTCGTTAAATTGTGAGAAGAAGCCACCGGCGAGAATTCTGGTATCCCTTTGCAGCGCAAGCCGTGTGATAGCGGCGTTAGCGCCAGTACCGGATCGAAAGGTCAGGTCTACC
>DATENK010000767.1:0-4296 GCA_035275085.1 Verrucomicrobiia bacterium
AAACTTCGAGCAAGTCGTTCCACATACGCAGCCTATGAAGCTATTTGGCCTCGATTTGGTAGCAGTTACGCTGGAGAAACTTATTGAACTCAAAAGGGCGGCTGGCCGGCCCAAAGATCTTGAGCCAATCGCGGAACTACAGGCGCTCCTGGAGGAGCGTCGCAAACAGAAGCCAGCGCCGTCAGCCTAATTAACTTCCGCGGCGGCAGGCGCGTCAGGTTGTCGGATCCGGTCGGGGTTTTCTTTGAGCCATTGTTGGATGCCTTTTTCCCAGCCGTCCCAGTCCGCGCCATATTTCAAACCAGTGAAGGCCTCGAGCGTATCGAAGGCGCTTTCATGATCGGGATGGTCCGGGTTGCGGGCGATCTCGAGGAACAACGGAATGCGCAGCGAGTTCGGACGGTTCATGAGGTCCACCATGAATTCATCGCGCACGGGCTCCGGCAGGTTCGGGTCCACCGTGAGCGGTTTCAGGAATGCGTATCCCTCATTTTTCACGCGCGTGGTCAGGTCGCGGACAGCTTCTTCCGCTTCGGCTTCCGCCAGTTTTGAAAGCATCTCTTTCAAATCATCGATCTTCTGCTGCGCGCTGGTGTTCGCGCTGAGGATGGTTTGCATTTTCGCTTTCCACTCTCCGGTCGGTTTCGTAGCCGGATCCTTAACGCCGGCGACTGTGGCCTTGTTGCTTGCGGCCCCGGGCCTGGTGACATTGGTTGGAGCGGACGCTTTTTCCTGCACCGCGACTGATGGAGCAGCCGTCGGCTGCATGGCTGGCTGACTTTCCGCAATCGTCGTCTTGGCGGGTTTAGGCTGGGAGATAATGCGATAGCCTAAATACGCGGCGACCGCTACAAGGATAACTACAATGAGTGCTTTCATCGGATACTCGCTTCTATCTTATATGAGATTTGGACCGGAATAAAAAGCAGAAAGACGTTGCCTTGGACACCGTGGTTTCACCATACCAATACTCGTGGCTTTGCCCGATGTAGGCCCGGCAGTGGAGGTGCTCCGCTCGCAATTGCGCGAGGCGCCGACACTTGCGATTGTGCTGGGCAGCGGTTTCCAAAGCGCCCTCGCCCACCTGCCGGCCGAAACGGAAATCCTTTATGCGAAAATTCCCGGTTTTCCGCCTCCGACGGTGCCCGGCCACGCCGGGCGACTGGTCATGGCGCGCGCGGGTAAGCTGCCGTTTCTGGCGCTTTATGGGCGGACTCATTTTTACGAAGGCTGGGACATGAGCCAGGTCACTTTTCCCGTGCGCGTCCTGGCTGCTCTTGGGGTGAAAGATTTGGTCCTCACGAATGCGGCGGGAGGCATCAGTGCGCGGTTTCGCCAGGGGCAATTTATGTGCATCACGGATCATATAAACATGATGGGAGTGAATCCGTTGCGCGGCCCGAATCCGGCGTTCACGGACCTTTCGACGGTGTATGATCCGGATCTTGTGACACTGTGGCGTGGCGCGGCACGGAAAGCACGCGTCGCGGTTGGCACCGGTGTGTACCTGGCTGTCTCGGGACCGTCCTACGAAACGCCGGCCGAGATTCGGGCGTTTGCGCAATTCGGTGCGGATGCTGTGGGCATGAGCACCGTCCCTGAAGCAATCGTTGCCCGCCAGTGCGGCCTGCGAGTGACCGGGCTCTCCTGCATCACCAATCTCGCTGCAGGGCGAGCCCGGAAGGTGATCTCACACGCCGAGGTGCTCGAAACCGGGCGGCGCGTCACGAAATCGGCAGCGAATTTGCTCTCCGCTTTTTTGAACCTGTATGCCAAAGGCCGATAAAGATCGCGTCCTTGTCAGCGCAGCCCTCAAAGCGCGGCAGGGCGGAGTAGCGCCGTATTCGAATTTCCGCGTGGGCGCGGCATTACTGAGCGTTTCCGGCAGGATTATCACAGGAGCCAACGTGGAAAGCGCCAGCTATGGGCTGACGTGTTGCGCCGAACGGGTTGCCCTTTTTGGCGCGCTCACTCAGGGCGAGCGCGTCTTTACGGCCATTGCGGTGGTGGCCGCCACGCCCGGTGGGCCGATGCCGTGCGGTGCTTGTCGGCAGCTTCTCGCGGAATATGCGCCTCAGGCGAGGGTTTTGATCGCCGATTCTCGCCAGCCCGGCCGCATTCGGCGGTTCAGCACAGCGCAACTTCTGCCGAAACCATTTGTGTTGGCACGCATCGGTCCAGCCCGGCCCCGGCCAACGCCGAAATCGCGATGACGACCTTTCAGACCAAATTGGATGTGGCGCTTCTGCTGGAAAGCGCCGCGTGGCCCGCCTTGTTGGTGGATCCCGCGGGCATTATCCGTCGCGCGAACAAGCCGGCGCTGGAGCTTTTCAGCCCGGGATTGGAGGGGCAATCGATCGCGTCGATTCTCTCCGAAGCACCTGCGGACCCCGAAAAGTTGCTCGCCAAATACGAAGGCGCGCCGGCGGCGTCGGTGACCGTGGGATTCAAAACGAAAGATGGAAGCGCGGCAATGATCCCCGCTTCGATCTGCGCATTCACGCGCGAAAATGAAAAGCGATTTCTTCTGCAGCTTCACGGTTACGGCAAGTCCGACACGGCGCGTATTGCGAAACCTGAGCCAGCGCCCGCTGCCGCGCCACTCCCGCCGGCGCCGGCGGCCGCAAAGCAAAAAGTGGATCGCGCCGCGCAACTGGCGCGGTCAGTGGCGTTGGACTTGAATAACGCACTCACGAGCATCATGGGCCATTGCTCCTGGATTCTCTCGCACATGGAGCCAGACCACCAATGGCGCAAGTCCATGGAAGAGATCAACCGCGCCGCGGCGAAATCCGCTGAAATCGCGGAGAACCTCGCCGCCTTCAGCCGGTCGGACAAGGAAAGGGAAGCTACCATTTCCACCAACGTGCACGTGGTGTTGAAGCGCATCCAACAGGACCTGGCGATTCTCAAAGACCGGAAAGTACATTGGGTGGCGGAGTTTGAAGAGCAGCTTTACGCGGCGCGGATGGACGAAAATAAATTGCAGCAGGTGTTCACGCGCGTGATCGAGAATGCAGCGCAGTCGGGCGCGTTGGTCCCGCAAATAACGGTCCAGACGCGCAACAGTGACATCGAGGCGACGTTGCAGGACGCCAACGTCCGCGTGGCGCCCGGATGTTACGTTTGCATCGAGATCATCGACAATGGCCGAGGAATCCCGACGGAGATATTGCCGCGTGTGTTCGAGCCGTTCTTTAGTACCAAGCCGGGCCACAAAGGCCTTGGTCTGGCGTGGGCATACGGTGCGGTCACTAATGCGGGCGGCGGAATCGCGATTTCCAGTGGAACGAACCAGGGCACGTCTGTGCGCCTTTACATTCCCGCGCACAAACGCGTCTCGCGGGAAACGGCGTTTCTAGCGACCCGACCGGATGCCGGCGCGGGCAAAACGATTCTGCTTGTAGACGATGAAGACCTTGTGCTCGGCGTCGGACGCACGGTCCTGAGCGCGTCTGGTTATAAAGTCCTGACCGCGCTGAGTGGTGAAAAGGCAATCGAAGTGCTGGCCGACCACAAAGGCGAAATCGACCTGGTGATCGTTGATTGGGTGATGCCGCGCTTCAGCGGACAGCAATTGATGGACATGATCCGCGCGGAATACCCGTCGATTGCCGTGCTTTGCACCAGCGGTTACGCTCACGTGCCGGGCACCGGTCATACAGACTTCCTGCAAAAGCCTTTCACGACGCAGAAACTTTTGGAGCGGGTCAAAGACAAGCTTTCGAGCCCTTCGGCTGCCGCCGCGTAACGGCTTTCTCCCTTGATTTTGTCTGTTGCGCGGCCTGCGAAGCACATATACAGTTTTCGGCCCGCAAGGGTTGGTAGGATACCCAAGTGGCCAACGGGGGCAGACTGTAAATCTGCTGGCTTACGCCTTCACTGGTTCGAATCCAGTTCCTACCACCATTTGCTACCCGCTCGCGGGGACGGCGGGCCTCGCCTCTTCGGGACAGACCCCATTAGGATTTCAATGCACGCAAATCGATGCTGTGTTAAGAAATTAAGTAGGAGGTCATATGGAAATTCTTGGTACAATTCTGATCGGTCTGGTGGTTGGCATCGTGGCGAAGCTGTTGATGCCCGGCGATGATCCGGGTGGGTTTATCATCACAACTCTGCTGGGCATAGCAGGGGCATTCGTCGCGAAGTATATCGGCCAGGCAGCCGGGTGGTACGCACCGGGTCAACCGGCCGGATTCATAGCGTCGGTCGGCGGGGCAATTATATTGCTATTGTTGTATCGGCTCGCATTCGGGCGTCGATCGCGCCATCCGCGCGTTTAACGCCGCTGTG
>DATENK010000768.1:0-10063 GCA_035275085.1 Verrucomicrobiia bacterium
GCCAGACCGGCGTCAGCGAACTCACGCCCACGTTATCACCCCGGTTTACGGTCCGCTGCCGCAACACCACCGGGCCATGCTTAAGTTCCATGGAATACAGGTGATACACGGCTTCAAGATAGCCAGGCCGTTTCTTCTCAACGGTTTCATCAACATCCTTCTCAACGCCCTCCACGACTTTCTTCACTTTTACTTTTTCTTTTGTGACCAGATCGAGCCAATCCACTCCCGTAACGTTCGAGGCATAGTCCAAGCGCAGTTGCGGATCGTTCCGCAAAAAGCGCGCGACCGCGAGCGCGTGCGCGGGATCAACGTAAAACGAGTCGCTCGACCCGGCCTGCAGTTGCGCGCCGGCAACCGCCGCCTGGATTCGCGCGATGAGTTGAGGCAACGGCTCGATCATTCCGTTCGCACCAGGGTTGGGGGCTGCCAGACATTAGGATTGTAGGGCGGCTGCAGATCGTGCTCGCCAAAGCCCGGGACAGGGAATTCGCTTGCGGCATCGGGATCCGCATGACGAGGCCGGGCCGCGCCGGAAAGTTTTTGGCCGTCAATCTTCCGCTGTAATGTCATGATTGCGTGGATCAACGCTTCCGGCCGTGGCGGGCAACCGGGGATATGCACATCCACCGGAATGTAACGATCAATGCCTTTCAGAACGTTATAGCCTTGCTTGAAGGGCCCGCCCGAAATCGCACACGCTCCCATCGCGATCACATATTTTGGCTCCGGCATCTGGTTGTAGAGACGCACTACCTGCGGCGCCATCTTTTTGGTGACCGTTCCCGCCACGATCATCAAGTCTGCCTGTCGCGGAGAAGGGCGGAACACTTCAGCGCCGAAGCGCGCCAGATCGTAGCGCGCCATCGTGGTAGCGATCATCTCGATCGCGCAGCAGGCCAGCCCGAACTGTAGCGGCCAGACGGAGTTTTTGCGTCCCCAATTGTAAAGCTGTTCGAGTTTTATGGTGAAAATCCCCTGCTTGCTCAACTCACTTCTCAGTCCTTCGTCCATCTCTATATTGCCTAACCGATAAACGACCCTATTTCCAGACGAGAATGCCTTTGAGCCACGCCCACACCAGCCCCTCGGCGAGCAACAGGATGAACACCATCATCGCGATAAACGCGCCCACTGGCAGATCCGTAAACGCCACTGCGAAGGGCAGCAGAAATAGCGTCTCCACGTCAAAGATCAGGAAGACGATCGCGTAAATGTAATACTGCGACTTGAATTGGATGGCCGCGCTGCCCTTCGATTCGAGGCCGCACTCATAGACCGCGTTCTTTTCCGCGCCCGGCTTGGGCGGCGAGAATTTTTTTGCCCACAGCCGCGCAAGGGCCAGCGGCGCCAGCGCGAACAATATCGCCATCACCGCGAACAACACCAAAAACAAATAGGGTCCCGGATTTGGCACGCCGCGGCACCGTAGCAATACAGGCTGCCGACGGTCAAGAGTAGCCGCCGTATTATCGATTCGCCGCATGGTTCTGTGCGCTTGACCCGCTTTGAAAAATGGGGTGAGATAAGGGAGTTATGGGAGCAAGTGCGTCGGAAAGTGCCTCTGATCGCGGAAAAAGTCGGCACTTTGCGTTTTGCTTCCTTCCCCACGTTCAATTCGTGTTGCTCGCCTTCGGCCTTTTTCACGGCGGGTATTGGCTTTTGCTCCCAGCGGCTTACCTCCTTTTAGTCGTCCCGCTCCTGGATGGACTCACTGGCTGGGAGGATGATGTCCGTTTCCAGAAGACGGATTTCTCGCGCGTCCAAATGTCTTTATTGCATTGGAATACCCGTCTCTACGCGATTCTTTATGTATCCGCGGTTCTCTGGATCGTGAACTCGTTGGCGCGATTTACGCCGGCCGAGAGAGGATATCTAATGCTTTCGATGAGCTTGCTGGGTGGTATTTGTTTTGCCGCGGCTCACGAACTCCTGCATCGAAAGGACAAAGTCGACCAGGTGCTTCAAAGAATTGCGACGGCATTTTTATTCTATCCCCATTACAAACTGATCCATGTGCAAAGCCACCATCCTCATGTGGCAACGGCGTACGACAAGAACACGGCATGGCTGAATGAAAACGTCTACGCGTACATTCTTCGCACGGTGCCGGAGAGCATGGCCAGGTGCTGGGAGATGGAGACTGAGGACGCCCGCAAGGAAGCCGCTCCCATTTGGCGGCGCATTTTCCACAATGGCATGTATGCCTTTGCGCTCGGCCAGTTCGTACTTCTCGGGGCCCTGTATTGGTTTGCGGGTCCACAAGGGCTCTTATTTTATTTCGGTCAAGTGCTCGGGGCGCACATCGTGCTTGAGTCGGTAAATTACATCCAGCATTACGGCCTATTGCGGAAGGGCCAGGATGGGCGTTATGAACAGACTGCCGCGGAGCATTCATGGGACACGTATCACTATTTTTCGAGCTACTCAACCTTCCGCGTGGGCCATCACTCATTTCACCACCTCTCCTTGAAGCCCTACTACCTGCTGGGCACTGAACCTAACGCCCTGAAGCTGCCCGTCGGATATTTTTGGTCAATCCCCATGGTGCTGGTCCCACCCTTGTGGCGGCGGGTGATCAATCCCAAAATCTCATCCCAGGCAATTCTGGGGAAGCCGGACTTAATAAGCGCCCCATCGTAAACGTGGGCCCTTAAAATCGGTGCCCCAGGGAAAAGGTCACCGCCGGAGCCAGCAGGTTGTATTTGCCATTCGCTGTTTCCCCAATGAGCGAAGTGCTCTGGTAGTCGTTCACGTCGCGTTCCATGCCAATGAACAGTTGTGCGGCGAGGGCCCAGTACCACCGCTGGCCTTTGTAACCGGCGCCCACGCTGGCAACGTGGACGTCTGTGTCTGGCACATAGGGCGTGAAATGGCGTTCGGACGTCGTATTCTCGCTGAAATAATAACCGGCGCTGATGAAGAAACCGTTTTCGAAATACCGTGTGACGCCGAAGTGATAGAACCAACTGGCGTGCCATTTGAGCGGCAGGGTGAAGTCCGTGCCGCCCGCCAACGTGTTGGCGTTTTTGATCACAAGGTTGTCAACCGACGTCCAGTCCGTCCAGTCAGCAGCCACTTCCACATTCCATTTGGGAGTCGGCCGGAACGAGATGCCGCCCGAAAGGCTCAGTGGAAACTGCACTTTCACGCTGGAACCGACCGGAGCGGTAAATGGCCGCAACTCGGACTGGCCACGATAATTAAGATCGGTGCCGCCGCGGTACGTTGCACCGAATGACCACTGCCGGTGCGGCTGCCATAAAATGCCAGCGTTTAACCCAACGCCAAAATCATCACCCTCGTAGCGGAACTCATCCCCTGGCAGCACGCCGATCCCCTGACGCAGTTCAACCTTTGAGTAGCTCAGGGTGGGGCCGAATGCGACGGACAGAGTTGGATGCAGGTTGTAGGCGACGACCGGGTTCAGCGTGATAAAGGTCAATCGCGATTCAATCGCGAGCGTACGGAAGCCGCTGTCTTCCGGCCATTCCAAGCCGAGACCGAACGGCGCATATAGCCCGATGCCGAATGCGGCCGGACTGTTGTCGGGCGTATAGGTATAAAATATTTGCGGCACGGGAATGACTTCGAATTCAGTGTCGGTTTGGTTGCCGGCCCCCGACTCGTATTCGTAATTCAGTCCGATGTGATTAAGTACCCCGCCCTGAAGCGTGTGCCCATGGAGCTGAGTGATGCCGGCGGGATTGTAGTAAATCGCGGAAGGATTGTTCGCCGTCGCAACGAAGGCATTACCGCGCCCGTTGGCCTCGGCGTCCTGGTTGGGGATACGGATGCCCAATCCGGACACGCTGGCCGTGGCGGCCAGGATTGATGCTGCGCTGAGGAAACCGGCACTTTTTGTGTTCACGGCGCTGTCAGGCCAACAAGCAAACCTTAAGCCAGCTGGGAATGCGCTGTATGCACAGTTTTTGCCCTTTTGAGGCAAACCTTGCCGTCACGCACCCTTGCGTGGCCCCCAAAATGCCTTGGCACAGGCAAAGCTTTGCCTGATCAAGAATGGACGCGCTTGGCGGCGAATCGGTACAAATCACTGGCAGCGGCTTAAAGCTGGCGGGCCGACTTTTCGTGCCCGCGCATAACCGGCCTGCGCCAGCCCTGGTGGTAGGCCATGGAGCCGGCGATTCAAAGGAGCCTTACTTTGAGTTTTGTGAGTATCTTCGCAGAAATGGCATCGCCACGCTGGCGCTGGATCTAGCCGGCCATGGCGAAAGCGAGGGCCCCCGATTCCACGTGAACATTCGCCAGTGGGTGGCCGACTATCGTGCAGCGTTGGATTATCTGTGCGGGCGGTCCGAGATTGACGCACAACGGCTGGGCGCGTTCGGAATATCGTCGAGCGGCACTGCCGTGCTCGAAGCAGCCTTGGAAGAACCCCGGCTTCGTGTGCTCGTAACTTCAGGTGCCACCGTATGCAACTCGTTGCCGTTCGCGTTGGCGCTGATCATCAAGACATTTATCTGCCTTGGCAAAATAAAACGCGCGATCACCGGGACGGATTTGAGAGTCCCATTGGCCAAACTGGGGCCGCCGCCACAATTCGCCTCAGATCCCGAGGTGAACCGCAGAATCCTAAGCAACCCCAAGGTGATGGAATCCTTAATGGCATTTCCATTTCCCGGCGCGGCGGAAGCATTTTTTGTCGACACGATTAATCGCGTGCCGAAGATCACAGTGCCTACCCTGATACTCTGGGGCGCCGAAGACAAGGTGGACCCGCCAGACACAGGCAGGAAGCTCTTTGAAGCACTGGGCTGCAAAAAGCAATTTCAACTCATTCCGGGCAGCGGTCATGCCGTTCATCTGGATCGCAGCAAACAGAAGGTATTTGAATTGACGGCCGAATGGGTCTCGGAAATTCTAGGAGCGGCAGCACGAGCAGTTGCCGCCTAGACCCGGCATCCATGCCCAGCAGAACGATAGTAGGCGCCGAAGCGAGAGCTTTGGGCCAGCACGCCAAATGGGTGATGCTTTCTCCGCACTTGAAACGTTACGGCGGGGAGTCCCTGGCATACGCTACTTTGCAGGAAGGGCTCGAGTACTTCATCGATGATTGCGGTTATATCGCGTTTATATCCGTGCGTCATCCAGTGCTCGCTCGGCAGGGCCGACGCATCGCTTTGTCCGACCCGATTTGCGCACCCGAAAACTCCGCCAGACTGATCCAGAATTTCCTGAACGATCATCCTTATGCTGGGTTCGCGGTTATTTCTGAGCAATGCGCGGAGGTGCTGCGTGGTCTGGGTTTCCGGATCAATTGTTTGGGTTACGAGCCCGAATTGCCGATTCAAACCTACAATACCAAGGGGAATTGGAAGGAATTGGACCTCATCAAACGGGCCCGGAACGAGGCCAGGCGCGAAGGGTTAATCATCCGCGAGGAGCAAAAAATTGAGAAGGTTGATCGTTCTCAGATAGCGGCCATCAGCGCCAAATGGCTTGCCACCAAAAAGGTCAGCGACCGCGAGATTTGGATTTACGCCCGCCGCCCCGTGCTACATTACGAAGAGGACGTCCGCAAATTCCTTGCCTACGATCGGGATGGCCGCGTCGCAGGCTTTGTTTTCTATGACCCCATGTATCGTGACGAGCGCATTTTCGGCCATGCAGCCACCATCGTCCGATGCGACGAGGCGCGCTTTGGCCGATTGGCCACGGCAATTCATATGGAAGCGATGGAAAAGTTCCGCGCTGAAGGAGCGGAGGTGTTCAATTTGTGCCTGGCACCCTTTGCGAAGCTGGATCGCGGCAAGTACAATGACGATTTTGGCGCCAAACTGTTTTTCCAATTGAGCGAGCGCTACGGCAATAAGATATACAATTTTCAGGGCCTTTCCTTTCACAAATCGAAGTATCGCGGAAGCGAAAAACCCTTGTATTTCGCGTCAAATCGGCGCGCGGCCTCCATGGATGTTTACCTGGCCTTTCTATCGTCGGATATCACGCGGAGTTATTGGGGCACCGTGCTACGCCTGCTCTGGGGCATGTTAACTGCTATGAGGAAATAGCAGCGACCTGCCGGTTCACGCGGGTGTGGCAAGGCAGGTCACAATCAACAGGCGTTTTATGAAGACAAAATGCAATGGAAGGCTACTGTACTACTGGGGTTGCTGGCTGGCGTCCGTATTAGCGGTCGAAACAGGCCAAACCGCCGAACCTTCACCGCAAAATTCGGATTCTCCGTTGATGCGCTTCGCAACCCAGGATTACCTGTTTGGAACATGGGGAGGTAAACGCACCTGGCTCAAGGACAACGGCGTCGACTTCGAGTTCGTTTATTTCGGGCTTGTGGCAGACAACCTTTCTGGCGGTATCGACCAGGGCGCCGCCTATGAGGGTGTGCTCATGATGGTCATGGATATTTATACCGACAAACTGCTTGGCTTTGAAGGTGGACAATTTCATGCCGGCTCCCTGCTGCTTCATAACGGTGACGCATTCTCCAAAACCAAGGTTGGCGACCTGAACATGGTGAGCTTGCTGGATTTCCCGGACAGTTTCCGTCTATGGGAACTCTACTACGAACAGAAGCTGTTTGACGGCAAACTCTCGATCAAAGCAGGCCAATTGGCCATCGACCGTGATTTCATTGTGCCCGAGTATTACAACTCGATTGCTTCGATCAATTTCCTGAACCAGACATTCTTTTATCCCACCATGGCATTTAACGTCTATGACATCCCCGGTTTTCCGCAGGGGCATCACGCGTTGGCCTCCACCCCCTATGGCGCACCGGGCGTTCGTGTCCGGGTCGACCCCGTGGACGAGTTTTACGTTCAGGCCGGTGTTTACGACGGCAACCCGGATCGCTCGCGCTCCGGCACCCGCATCAACCTGCACGAAGCTGAAGGAGCTTTGATTTACGCTGAGCTGGGTTACCGTTTGAACCAGCGCAAAGAGGATGATGGTGCTCCCGGTAATTACAAATTCGGCGGCTATTATCACACCGACGATTTCTATGACAATCAGTCTGTCTTCCGTTCGGCCCTGACCGGAGAAACACCCAGCACTCATTCCGGCAATTACGGTGTTTATTTCCTGGCTGACCAAGTCCTTTTTCGCGAAGTGGGTAAGGACGATCCAGCAAACCAGGGGTTGGCAGGATTCCTCCGCTTTGGTTGGGCGCCGGAAGATCGGAATTTGGCCTCATTGGGGATCGATGGCGGCCTGGTTTACAAAGGTCTGATTCCGACACGCGATTACGATACTCTGGGCATCGCTGGGTCTTACCTCCAAATCAGCGATGATATCAGGAGTGGACAGCGTCTCATCAACTCCTTCATGCCCGGCGCCTTTCAAGTGTCTGATTACGAGGCGGTGCTGGAAGCAAGCTACCGTGCGCAGATCACCGCCTGGTGGACCCTCCAACCGGACGTTCAATGGGTGATGCATCCCGGTGGCTCACGCGAACACTCGGACGCATTGGTATTTATGGTCATGACGACACTCCGGTTTTGAATCGGACGGAGCCGTTGGGACATTGATGGTTGGACACGCGGCCATTGCCTCAGGTATCAAAAAGCTAGAGCCGCCAGAGTATGAAACCCGACGGAGTCCGAATTCTTTCAACCAACAATGTCTGATGATACTGCAACAGGGACGGTCCTGATTGGGGAAACCGATCAGGGCACTGCCATTCGTGGCAGTGTGGTGCGCTTAAGCCGCTTTCAGGTCCTCTTCGAGACCTATAGTCCGGCGGCGCTTGTAAAAACTTCGCAGGTCATATCCGAAGTCAAGATCATGGCCGAAAACCGGACGCTCTATTCCGGGCGCGCCGTCGTGAGTCACATTGCTAATGCCGGCAGCGTCTTACTGTGCGAAGCGACCCTCGAGGAAGGCTGGATTGATGTTGATTTCTTCACGGCCTTGGCGGACGTGTCCCACTTGTCCGAGCAATTCGACCACTTCATCCGCGGCTGGCAGAAAACTTACAAGATCGCGCCTGAGTACAAGCTCATCGTGGCCGACATGCAAACCTTCCTGATGGAATTGCGGGGCTGGCTGGATCAAGTGGAACTGGGCGTACGTTCGTCACCCAGCGGCGACCGCGCCGAGCTTGAACGCGAGTTGTTGAAGGCCGTCGCCAAGCCCATTTTACCCTGCATCGATACATTATTCGAGCGTTTCGAAGCCATCGCCGCGACCGTCGATAAGGAACTTCAGCCCGCGCATTGGAATTACATGCGCCGCCAGCTTCATTCGCTCGTGCTGTGTTGCCCTTTCGCCTATCGCACTTTCGCCAAGCCTCTCGGCTACGCCGGCGACTATGAAATGGTCAACATGATTGCGCGCGACCCTTTGGAAGGCAGTACGCTCTTTGCCAAGATACTTAACCTTTGGTTCCTCGAGCAGGTCCCAGCCAGGGCCCATCGCAACCGCATCGTCTATCTCAAACAAAAGATTTTTGATGAAGCTTTGCGCGTGGCGTCTCAGCGCCGGCCAACGCGCATCTTTAATCTCGGTTGCGGGCCCGCGCTCGAAATCCAGCAATTCCTGGCCGAACATGGTCGCACCCATCCACTCGAGTTGACGCTGGTCGATTTCAGCGATGAAAGCCTCGAGCACTTGCGCGCACTCCTCGAAACCATCAATCGCCAGCACAATCTAACGCCAGCCATTCGCATCCAAAAACGTTCCGTGATGCAGATCCTGAAAGAGGCGGCGCATAGCGTCGAGCTGCCTCCGGACAAAAGATATGATCTGATCTACTGTGCGGGACTGTTCGATTATCTTCCCGACCTCATTTGCCAACGGCTGAGCAATATCTTTTACAATTGGCTGGCTCCCGGCGGATTGATGCTGGTCACCAATGTTGATCCCTCAAATCCCATGCGTTATGGCATGGAGCATTTGTTGGATTGGTTCCTCGTTTATCGCAGCGCGAGTCAGGCGCGAGCGCTAAAGCCAGAAAAAGCCCGTCTTGAGGACTTTGCCATTATCGCTGAGAACACTGGTGCAAACATCTTTCTGGAGGTCAGGAATAATCATGCCTGAGCCCGTCCTCACGGAACGGCCGGAGTTCAAAGCCGACTACGTCGCCCATGAGCGGCAGCAACGGGTTAACACCGGCCGGGTGGCATCAGCGTTGGTTGTCTTCCTCATGCCTGTGGGGATCGTCCTGGATTACTTTGTCTATCCCGACGAGGTGCTGAAGTTTCTTTTGGCTCGCGTGTTCTGTGCGGGGCTAGCGCTCTTACTTTGGCATCTTCACCGAACCGCATTTGGCCAGGCTCATTACCGCTGGCTCGGACTGCCGATCGCATTGTTACCTGCTGTTTTCATTTGCTGGATGATTTTTGTAAAAGAAGGGCCTGCCTCGCCATATTACGCCGGCCTGAACCTGATCCTTCTGGCGGTCAGCGTGGTAGTCCGTTGGGATTTTGCGGAGTCACTCATGGCGGTGGGCGCGGTAATGTTGATGTACTTGGCTGCCTGCTTGTTGAGCGGCGCCAGGCAGCAGTTGCCCGTGATGTTCAATAACTTCTATTTTATTTCTCTCACCGGAATAATCGTTGTGACCGGCAACCATCTCTTTAATCGGTTGCGCTTCCGCGAATTTGTCCTGCGCTACGAGCTGAACGAAAATCGGGCCAAGCTCGAGGAGAGCAATCGCAAATTGATGGAGTTGGATGAAGCCAAGGGGCGCTTCTTTGCGAACATCAGCCATGAGTTGCGCACGCCACTTTGCTTGTTGATCGCTCCGCTGGAAACCATCATCAACCGCTTTAGCCGCGCGTTCGATACCGACACAAAAGAGTTGTTGGGCACCATGCATTCCAATGGCATGCGCTTGCTCAAACTCATCAATGATTTGCTCGATTTGGTGCGTCTGGAATCCGGCCGTCTCGGTGTGAAAACCGAGCCGATGGAAATGGTAGATTTTGCCAGAGGCCTGGCCAGTTCCGTTCGGCAGGTCGCTAACGATAAACGCATCACGCTCGAGACCAAAGTTGATCCGGAATTGGGCTGGATCCAGGCCGACCGCGATAAGCTGGAAAAAATCGTGCTCAATCTCTTGTTCAACGCTCTGAAATTCACTCCC
>DATENK010000769.1:0-5402 GCA_035275085.1 Verrucomicrobiia bacterium
CGATACAATCGTCCACGAACGCCACGTTGCGCCCGAGCATATCCGCCAGCTTCTCAGCGACGGGTCTGAGGGACATGGTAGGTTCGCGCTTGCCCTTCGGGCGGCCCAGGTGGGAGGCTAAAATGATTTTCGCGCCACCCTGTACTAGCAAATCGAGCGTCGGCAGGGTCTCTTTGATGCGTGTTGCATCGGTGATGACCATCTTGCCGTCTTTTTCCTCCATGGGGACGTTGTAATCCACGCGCACAAACACCCGTTTGCCACGCACATTCACGTCTTTGACCGTCAGCTTCGCCATAACAACAAGGGGCCAGAGAATAGCGCAGCCACTTTGCGATTCAAGGCGATTGTATGAAGAAAGCCCGCACGCCTTGGTGGCGCGCGGGCTGGGTGGTTTGGCTGCGACTATCAGTCAGCTTCGATGCAATCGCATTCGGCGGCGCGGGCGATGCGCTGCTCAGCGTCGCACAAGTCCATCGCGGTGGCATACCGGCCGGTGTTCAGGCGACCGAGCACCTGGGTCAAGCAGGACTTCACGAGGTCGCGATTATGGCGGCGGAACTGCATGAACGCCTTGCGGTCGATCGGGAAGCAGTCCAGCAAATCCGCGTTCTTGCGGTTGCGGAGGATCGCGCCCTCGATCTCGCGAGAGCTGTAAATGCCCCAAGCGTAGCAGTAGGTCAGCGTCGCCAAGAGGACTTCGCCACGAGCCGTTTTGCTGCGGCCGAGGCGGCCATCCACGTTCGGCTGAGCCCAATTGGCCTGGCCGACCACGTCCATGACCATGGTGACTAAGATTTCGTTGGTGATTGGCGCCGAATCGGTGGAAAGATTAGCGAACCGCGGCTCCCGAGCTACCATCTGTAAGAATGTCGTCATGCTACCACGACGAGCGAGGATTCGAGTCTTGCAAGGAAGCTGGCGTCGCTCGGCGGCGATGGCTAAGCACAGGGCACCCCCCCCCGGGGGGCGTCAGAAGGCATCAGGGTGTCAGGAGGCCTGTAAACATTGGCTGGAATGCATGTTTTTAAGGCGTCAGGGAGGCGTCAGAAAGGGCGTTGAACCCGTCAGGAGTTGACTTCACATTTAGTTTGCCGAATCCAAAGTGCGGTCGCCGCTGCCCCTTTGCCGCCGCAGTCCCATAATTGTCAAAGGGAGCGCCGCTACGGGAGGGAAGCGATGATCCGTTCGGCAGCGTGGACGAGCTCGCGGGCGAGGGCGGGATCGCGGGCGCCGAGTTGGACAGCGACTTTGCCTTGGAAGGCGCGGAGGATGTCGACGGCCTGGGCGCATTCGCCGCGGTCGAGACTGTCGCTTGTAAGGGTTAACGCACTCATGAGGGGGCGTTTGATCCTGCTGGGCCAGGAGCTGTCTGAAATGCGTTGGGGTGCGACGGTGCTAGGAGTGTAGGGGACGTGAATCAGAAATCGCTGGAGACGGTTGTGCTTGAAAGGTCGGCGAACCCGAAAACGTTGAGGCGGTCTGATCGTCAATGCCTCACCTTCCGCCGCTGCGGCTGCCATACCACTTTCGGATCAAGCCCGCCGACAACGATACAAGTGCGAAGACTCCAGCGAACCCTGCGAAGGCAATGGCTCCTCCAAGGAAAAGGTTGTCATGATAAATCCAAGAATCCACGAACCAAAGAACCCCCGCGAGAAGCATGTACGCGCAACACCACCGCGCCATACGGATTTCGAGCCGGTACGCGGCGTTGGACCGTTGCAGGTTGCCCTTCTGCCGAAGCTTCGCATAGGCAGCGATCTTATCGGCGACTTCTTCCAGTAATTCCCTTTCTTCTGCTGAGGAGCGAGTGCAACTTCGCGGATACAGAATGGAACCGCCGCACGAAGGGACTAAAAGTTGAACCGTGAATCGGACACCCTTGTACGTAAAATCCCACCATATGCTGCCCTCGCCGGAGACCTCGTCGATCGTTTCACACCTCAGGTCTTGCGTGAGGATCGCACGCAACAGGGGACACACGTCTCCTTCGAGAGCGGCTGTGATACGCCGTAACTGCGCGTAATAATTGCCGTACTCCGAGAGATTGAGTGAGCCCCCATCATCGGCCAGAGATTTGAGCATCTTGGATTTGATCGTACCGAAGGGCCCACTCACATTAATCTGCTTCATACCGAAGGCAGGAGTTGTTCGAGACGCCAGAGGGCAAACTGGTCAGCGGAGAGGGTGCGTGCAAGGGCCAGGTCTGCACGGGCGCGGATGTTGTCGCCGAGGAGGGCGTGGGCGGTGCCGCGGTCGATGATGAGAATGACGTCGGGAGCGTCGGGAGTGATCCGGGAGTTGAGTTCGGTGAGGGCGGCATTTAGGTCGCGGCTCGCGGATTTGGTTTGGCCGAGGGCAAGGCGGACGCGGGCGCGGCGAATGAGCCATGAGCTGCGAGAACGGGAATCGCGGAGTTCTCGTTCGATCTTTTTGAGGGCGAGTTTGTGTTCGCCGACGTCGATCATGGCGTCGATGATTTCTTCTTCGAGCACGGCGCTGCCGGTTTTCGCGAAGCCGTCGCGAAGTCCGGCAAGGCAATCGCGTAATTTGCCCAGGCGACGCTGGAGTTGAGCGCGAATGAGGTACCATTCGACGTTGTCGGTTGGTTGGCGGAACGCGGCCTCGCAGTCGGCGAGCGCAGATCGGTAATCACGGCGGGCAGTTTGGATTTCGGCGCGCGCGATGAGGAAATCGGGTGGCAACTCGCCGACTCGTGAGGACGCTGGCCCGCCCAAAACCTGGTTGATGCTGCAGAGAGCAAGGTCAGGTTTTCCGTCGGCGAGTTCGACGAGGGCGAGTTCTTTAAGCGCGGCGGTGAGCGTTGAGTCGAGTTGATAAGCGGCTTTCAGGTCGGCGGCGGCGTCTGCGAAATGGCCGAGATCGCGGTGTTCGAGCGCGCGCTCGATGAGAAGCAACGGGGAATTGTTCGAACGGGCGAGTTGGGACGAGAGGTCGTTGATCTTGTGTTCAGGGCTGTCGTGGGAGAAAGCCGGCAAAGCAACGAATAATAAGAACGCGATAAAAGTTCCAAATTCCAAGTTCCAAGCTCCAAATAAACCGCAAGTTCCAAGTTCCAAAATTGCGATCCGCGTGATGGGAGCTTCGGATTTGGAACTTCTTTCGAGGTTGGAACTTGGAACTTGGAGCTTTGGCGTAATGCGCATCGTTTAATCCTCGATTACCAGAAAGGGATCCAAGGTGAAGCCGCCGCTGTCGATGTTCGCGTTGTGGCCCTCGATGGCGAGGACGTTGGCGCCGGTGCGAATGTATTTTTCGAAATCTTTCAGCGGGAAGTAAGAGAATTTCCCGGTGGCGTTATGAGCTTTGATGTCGGAGGGGTTGCGACCGCTGCCTTTCATGCCGACGCGGGCGACTTCCTTGCCGTTGAGGTACGCGACGAAGGCGTCATCGTAATTGATCATGAGGCCGAGTTCGCTGACGTGATCGGCGTGTTCGACCGGGAAGATGTGGCGAATATAAACGGTGGAGTAACGGCCCTGCATGTTAGTAAGGACGGTGCGGTCATCATTGTCGCCGTAGCCGAAGCCTGCTTCGCCAGTTTTCCATTGGACAGTTCCTGGAACCGTCGTTCGCCCGGCAGCGGGAACGCGGAAGGCGAGTTGGTTCCAGTTGGTGGGCGGATGTGCACCGGCGAGATATTGCCATGCGGCGTTTTGGGGAATGGCCACGATGTAATCTTCCGGTGGCTCGCTTGAACCGTCATCGCGCGGGTTCGGCGGTGGTTTCCATTCGGGCGCTTGCCAGGGTTGCGGGATGCGCGCATGGACGACATGGCCGCGTTTGATCAGGCCGAAGTAATCGCGCTCCTCGCCGTATTTGTCGATCATCGTGCCGGTGAGCGAGTCACCTTCGATGTCGATGATAACGGAACCGTGTTCGAGAATGATTTTGCGCATGACCGGCATGGTGCCTTTGCGGCGAATAGTGGTGCCGCCGTGCCCGGCGACGACCTGGATAGCGCCTTCGTGAGGATTGATACCCGCGCTCTTTTGATAAGGACCATCGGCGCGCGGATTGCCTTCGCGGTCGTCGAGGATGACGTATTCGGCGGACGTGGGCGTGGCGTAAGCGCCGTCCATGAGCATGGAACGTTCGTAAATGTGCGAATGGCCGGTAAGCACGAGATCGACGCCGCCGCCTTCGAGAATCGGCATGATGTGGGCGCGCATCTCGATGAGTTGTTTCTCGCGGTCACTATCGTGCGAGCCTTTGGTGTAAGGCGGATGATGGAAGAAAGCGATGATCCAGTCGGCCCTGGTTTTGTCGAGGTCCTGCCGCAGCCACCGGGCCATGAGCGCGGTGGGGCGGCGGTCAAGATCGTGCGAGTCGAGGCAGATGAAGTGCGCGCGACCGTAATCGAAGGAATAGAAGGCCTCGAGACCGGAAGCAACACCGCCTGCTTCGGCGCGCGTGGGGACAACGTAGGCGTCGTAGTACGGGCCGATGCCATTGGTGCCGCGCGAAGTTGAGCCTTCGTGATTGCCCATGGTCGGCCAGCAGACGACGTTGCGCAGCGTCGACTCGTACATCTCGAAGAAGCGCGTCTGGAATTCGACGTCGCGGCCGCGGGAATAAGCCATGTCCCCGACATGGATGAAGAAATCGAGCGGATGGGTCTGACGATTAATCTGATCGAGCATGGCGAGGTGAACGGCGGATTGCGTTTCGCGGCCGGTGCCGGAATCGCCAACGACCCAAAAGCGCATGGGTTTGCGCGCGCCTTTGATCGGGTGCGTGCGAAGGAAGTAACTGTTGTCTTCAGGTGTGAGACGATGTTCGCCATCGTAAACGGCATAGTAATACTGGGTATCGGGCCTCAGTCCTGAGACGCGCGCTTCAAACTGCCAGGTGCCTTCGGGAGCCGAGTGCAATTTGAGCAGCCGTGGGGTGGGAAGGGTTTTGTTGGTGGTGCCGTAGCGGACGATGATTTCGTTGCTTTTGACGATGCGATCGAGTCTGCCGGGTGACAGACCGAAGCGGACGCTCGGTTGAATGTTAGTTTCGGTGCGCCAGACGATGAATATCGAATTCGGCGTCGCGAGTTGCAGGTAAGGGCCACGCGCGATGAACGGATTTTGCGGATGGACGTTGGTCTCAGAAGCAAATGCAACATGGACCAGGCTGAAAATGAGAACGCCTAAGATGATTCTGCCGCGTGTCATGGGCGAACGCAGCCTAGCAGGGCGCGGCGCAGATTCCAAGTTGGAGGAGAAGACCTGCGAGATGTGACCTTGAATATGGACTGCGGTGGCAGAGCGAAGCCGCGACACAGCTTTCACAGCATTGTCGCGATTGTCCAGTTCGGCAACCGAACGGAGGGGCCGGGGTGAATCCAAAGCGGTGTCGCCGCTTCGCTCTGCCACCGCAGTCCATAT
>DATENK010000770.1:0-3294 GCA_035275085.1 Verrucomicrobiia bacterium
AAACCTGGGGCCAAATTATTATCCACTTGTCGCAAGCGGCTGCTACATTTCCGGACGTATGAAAAAATATGGCTTGGGTTGTCTGGGGGTGGTCGCGCTTTTATTGCTGTTCACGGTCATTGGCGGTTGCGGCGGTTACAATCGGCTGGTGAAATTGCAACAGGGAGTCGATGCGCAATGGGGACAGGTGCAGAGCCAATATCAGCGTCGCGCCGATCTCGTTCCCAATTTGGTTCAAACTGTTTCCGGAGCTGCTAACTTCGAGAAGTCAACGCTGCTGGACGTCACAAAGGCGCGCGCCTCGGTCAACCAGGTGCAGGTCAATTCGCCACAGGCGCCGAACAATGAAGCGCAACTCCGCCAATTCGAGCAGGCGCAAAACGAACTTGGCTCCGCGTTATCGCGGTTGCTGGTAGTGGTCGAGCGTTACCCTGACCTTAAAGCCAACGCCAATTTCCGCGATCTGCAAGCGCAACTTGAGGGGACCGAGAACCGCATCGCGGTGGAACGCATGCGCTTCAACGAAGCGGTACAGAGTTACAATACTGCGGTAAACTCCTTGCCAACCAAACTCTGGGCGGGCATCGCGGGTTTCCATCCAAAGCCCTACTTCCAGTCCACTGCCGGCAGCGAGACGGCGCCGAAGGTTAACTTCGATTTCGGCAAACAAACCTCTGCGCCGGCCGCGCCGAAATGAATCGAGCGATTGCGATCTTGCTGTTCGTAGCATTGGGGAGCTTCGCCGCTGACCGAATTCCACCGACGCCCACCCGTTATTTCACGCAGTACACGCAGTTGGTGTCGCCGGCCACGGCCGAAGGGCTGAACCAAAAGTTGGAGGAGTTCGAAAAGAAGACATCGTCGCAAATTCTGGTTGCGATTTTTCCGCGTTTGCCGGAAGGGGCGGCGCTGGAAGACTTTACGGTTCGCACCGCGCAAGCATGGAAGGTCGGTCGCACCAATGACAATGGGGCGGTCCTATTCATTTTTGTGGCTGATCGGAAAATCCGGATTGAGGTGGGCTACGGATTGGAGGGCGCGATTCCGGACGCGACCGCCAAGCGCATCATCGATGATGAAATTCGCCCGCGCTTTCAGCAGCGTGACATGGAAGGCGGCGTCGTGGCGGGCGTGAACGCATTGATTCAGGCCGCGCAAGGGGAATACCGCGGGACGGGCACAACTGTGGCTCAGCGCGGAGGCGGCGGGTCGGGTCGCGTACCATGCGGTTCCGGGATTTTTCTCGCGATCATCTTGATTTTGGTCTTTTCGGCGATGGCGCGACGGTTGGGAGGCGGTACCATGTATCATCGGCGCATGCGTCGGCATGCGTATTGGGGAACGCCATGGATCACGATGGGTGGTTGGGGCGGCAGCAGTGGGGGCCGGGGCGGCGGTTGGTCGAGCGGTGGTTTCTCGGGTGGTGGTGGGCGCTTTGGCGGCGGCGGCGCGAGCGGAAGTTGGTGATATGAAAACCAAAGAATTTTTGGGGCAGATTGATGATGCAAAAGTGCTCGCAGCGATCGAAGCGGCGGAGCTTAAATCGTCGGGTGAAGTTCGGGTATTCGTCTCGAACGAGTTGATTGAAGACGTAATGGCGACGGCGCAAGCGCAGTTCGACAAGATCGGCATGGCGAAGACGAAAAATCGCAACGGCGTGCTGCTGTTCTTCGCGCCGAAAACGCAGCGCTTCGCGGTGATTGGCGATCAAGGCATCCACGAGAAATGCGGCCAGCTATTTTGGGACGATGTTCGGGGACTGATGACCGAGCGGCTCAAAGCCGGGCAATACACGGATGCGGTGGTCGCTGCTGTGAATCGAATCGGCGAGTTACTCGCGCAGCATTTTCCGCGGGACCCCGGAGACATCAACGAACTTCCAAATCAGATCGCGCGCGAGTAACCTTTATTATGAAGACGTACGAGAATTTCGTCGGCGGACGCTGGCAGACTTCCAAATCGGGCCAACTGCGCGAAATCCGTGATCCAGGGAATGGTGAGTTGGTCGCTAAAGTGCAGGAATCCAACCGCGAAGATGTCCAGGATGCGGTCAAGGCCGCTCGTGCCGCATTCGATAGCGGACCATGGCGAAAGACCTCGGCGCTCGACCGCGGCAAGTTCCTGTTCAAGGTCGCCGAGGCCATTCGTGCTGACTCGAGCAGACTGGCGCCCCTGGAAGTGCAGAACTGTGGGAAGCCGCTGGCCGAAGCCGAATTCGATATCGCGGATTCGGCGAACTGTTTCGAATTCTTTGGTGGGTTGGCGACAAAAATTCATGGCGAAACCATGCAAGTCCCGGCGAACTCGCTGTCCTTCGTGGTGCGGGAACCAATCGGCGTTTGCGGCCAAATCATTCCATGGAATTATCCGCTGCTCATGGCAGCGTGGAAGCTCGCGCCCGCCCTGGCGGCAGGTAACGTGTGTATCCTCAAGCCATCCGAAATGACGCCACTGACGGCGTTAGAACTCGCTGAGATCTTCCGCAGGATCGAACTACCCGCGGGCGTGGTAAATATTATTACCGGCCCAGGCGCGGGTGTGGGCGAAGAGATCGCATCGAATCCGCGCATCGATAAAGTCGCGTTCACGGGCGGCACGGTGACCGGCCGCAAAGTGATGCTTGGCGCCGCCAGCAACATCAAAAAGATTTCGCTCGAACTCGGCGGTAAAAATCCCAACATCGTTTTTGCGGACGCTGATCTCGACGCCGCCGTTGATGGAGCGCTGTTCGGCGCGTTCGCAAATCAGGGTGAGGTTTGTTCCGCGGGGTCCCGGTTGCTGGTCGAAAAGTCGATCCACAAACCTTTGGTCGAAGGCATGCTCAAGAAAGTGCCGAACATAAAACTTGGTCACGGCCTACAGCCGAACGTCAAGATGGGGCCGCTGATCTCGTCGACGCATCGCGACAAGGTCGAAGGCTACATCAAACTGGGACAAGCGGAAGGCGCCAAACTGCTCTGCGGCGGCAAACGGCCCGAGTCTGCCGGGCTAAAGAACGGCTTTTTTGTCGAGCCCACGATTTTCGATGACGTGAAGCCGACGATGCGCATCGCGCGCGAGGAAATTTTTGGCCCAGTCCTGACCATTACAACCTTCGATTCGGAAGCGGACGCCATCCGAATTGCGAACGACACGGAATACGGTCTGGCTGCCGGCATTTGGACGCGCAACGTGCAACGGGCGGCACGCGTCGCGCAGGAAGTTCGCGCGGGAATTGTTTGGGTTAACACGTATCACCCGACCTTCAACGAACTTCCCTGGGGCGGCTACAAGCAGAGCGGCATCGGCCGCGAG
>DATENK010000771.1:0-2739 GCA_035275085.1 Verrucomicrobiia bacterium
AATTGAGCGCGGTTTGCTCAAGGACTTCTCGATGCGGATTACCGGGCGCCAGCGGAATGTGAACTTCTGACGGAAGCGCAATGATCCGGCGCGGCCCGTCTTTCGACATCTCCTTTTGCACGGACACCGTCATGCCGCGCAGATCAACACCGAGGTCCTCCGCTTTAATTCCCATGGTCGTGCTGATGCAGGTGGCGAGCGCCGTAGCGACCAGATCCGTAGGGGAAAAGGTTTCGCCTTTGCCCTTGTTGTCGCTCGGCGCGTCTGTAGAAATTTTTGCTTGCGAGGGACCGTGCGTCGCGTCGCAATGCAAGTCCCCGGTGTACTTAACTGAGACCTGAACCATATGAAAATTATGTGACTGCTCTCAGCTTTTGTCACATCAGATCGAATCGGTTTTACGGCCGACGCGAACCGCATGCTTTTTCGGGTGGATGCCCGGGCCGTACCGGCGCGCGTAAACCTGCGTGAACTCTGCACCCAAAAAGCTGATCAGCGCAGAATAATAGACCCAGAACAGCAGGACTACGAGCGAGCCGGCAGCTCCAAACGCGCTGGCGGTCGCAGTTCGTCCGAGATAAATACCGATTAAGTATTTTCCTGCGCTAAAAAGCAGCGCCGTCACCGCCGCTCCAATCCAGACGTCTTTCCATGAGATCACGACGTCGGGCAAAAATTTGTAGATCATGGCAAAGAGTGCCGCGACAACGAAGAACGAGGTGACAACGTTTGCCGTTTGCCAGACCCATGGAACACCAGGCAACCAGTTGTTCATATAGTTTTGGAGCCAACTGATGACTGCGCTGATTACCAGTGAAACGAGAAGGAGAAATCCGACACAAACGGCAATCAAAAACGAGCGCAACCGATCGACGATAAGGGACATGATCACACCACGGTCCGGTTTGGCCTCAACATCCCAAATACGATTCAGCGCAGATTGCAGTTCTCCAAAAACCGCAGTCGCACCCATAATGAGCGTAACAATTCCGACGCTCACGGCCCAGATGCCTTTGCCAAATCCCCGTGACGATTCGATCACCTGCCGCACCGCATTCGCTCCCTGCGCGCCGACCAACTTTTCCATTTCATCAACGATTCGAGTCGTAGCCGTCTCCGGCGCGAGAAAGAAACTCGCCACCCCGACGGCGATGAGCAGGACCGGCGCGATAGAGAATATCGTGTAAAACGCGAGCGCAGCGGACAGCTCGAAAGCATTGTCGTTCGTCCACTCGGCGAACGTAAGCTTGAGCAGTTCCCAGCCTGCTTTCAGCTTGTTCGCGGGAATCTGCCGCGTTTCGATTACTGACTCATCCCTCATCCCTGTAAGAATCGTCGCGAAACAGCGCGCTTAGCGGGAATGAGTGACGGTTGAACTCCGGACGACTACGTCCTGATGATCGGCGGAGGAATGTCTTCGGTAATCCCAACGTCAATGCCACGCCGTAGTTTGCTGTGTCGTACGCTGTAAAGGAAATAAATCAGGAGCCCGATTCCGAGCCAGACCAGAAAACGAATCCAGGTCATGACCGGCAGGCTTAGCATCAGAGCCAGGCACATGAACACGCCGAGGAGCGGGAAAATCGGAACGAACGGCACGCGAAAAGGGCGCGGTCGTTCCGGGTTGACGCGGCGCAAGATATTGACGCCAAGACAAACCAAAATAAATGCGAAGAGCGTGCCAATGTTCGTGAGGTCTGCGAGCGCGCCGATGTTTGTAACCATTGCTACGATCCCGACGACGACTCCAGTCCAGATCGTCGTGACATGCGGTGTCCGGAAGCGCGGGTGGATTCTGGCAAAGTATTGTGGCAGCAAACCGTCGCGCGCCATCGCCATGAATATGCGCGGCTGCCCGAGCTGAAACACGAGCAACACTGAAGTCGTGCCTGCAAGCGCGCCGGCGCTCACCAGCGCTTGCGCCCAAGGTTTGCTGGCGAAAGCGGTGGCAACAGCAGCGGCGTCGCCGGCATAGATGGTGTATTTCTTAATTCCGGTAAGCACAACGGACATCAGCACGTAGAGAACCGTGCAGATGATCAGACTGGCAATGATCCCGATCGGCATATCTCGCTTGGGATTGCGGGTTTCTTCGGCTGTGGTCGAGACAGCGTCGAACCCGATGAACGCGAAAAACACAATCGCCGCGCCGCTCATCAACCCAGCAAAACCATGCGGCATAAACGGATGCCAGTGAGTTGGGTTCACCATAAACGCACCGAAGGCAATGACGAACACGACCACGGCAAGCTTGATAATAACTATCGTCGTGTTCGTTTGCGCGCTTTCTCGAATCCCGTAAACCAGAATGACAGTCACCGCCGCAACGATCAGCAAGGCCGGCAGATTGAATGCGATGGAGTGGCCGCCAATCACCGGCAAAGTGTGAGACGAATACGCTTCCAACGCCGCGCCTCCTTTGGCAAGCAGGTCTGTGGCGGTTTGATGATCGTTCACCAGCCAGAGCGGAAACTTCAAATGAAACAGGCTATCGGAGAGTTGGACGAAATAACCTGACCAACTCACCGCGACGGCCATGTTGCCAACCGCATATTCCAAAATCAGGTCCCAACCAATGATCCACGCTATCAACTCGCCCATCGTGGCGTAGGAATACGTGTATGCCGATCCTGAGACCGGGATCATGGACGCAAGCTCGGCATAACAGAAGGCAGCGAACGTGCACGCGATGCCGGCCACGATGAACGAAACGGCAATGGCGGGGCCAGCACCCGCGCG